>CACZOE010000307.1 GCA_902782695.1 uncultured Lachnospiraceae bacterium
GAACAAAAATCCTTCTTTCTTAAGTCTGGATATTATATCTTTAAAGGTTGTATAATCACCTGCAGCGATGGATTCGGTTATCTCAAAGTTAATACTTTTCTTTTTGATACCATACCTATCAACTATCCCTATAATATCCTCTACAAATCCAGGCCTCATACAGTGGACAACCGACAGATTAACATTTATACAGCTCATACCATACTTTGACAGGATACCTGTCTTAATAAATTTACAAACCTCTTCAAGAACAAATTCGTCTATATCATCAATAAGCCCACTCTGCTCAGCAACAGGTATAAATTCATCCGGAAATAGCCGCCCCAGTTCTTTATCATTCATTCGGATAAGGGCTTCCGCTCCATGTAAACTTCCATCTACATTATAGGTTGGCTGATAGTACACTTCATAACTATTCTCATTAAAGCCTCTGGAAATTGCTTCTTCTATAGCCTGTTTCCTCATGATGAATCCCAGGTCATCATCCTTAAGCACCCTTTTTTCTTCAGTACTTATCTCATGTCCATCAAGCATGTAGAAAAGTTCTGACACTGTTTTTATCTGAGTCGGAATATCTGCCACCATAACTGTGGCATTAAGCATTATACTGAAGTCCTTGTACTCCCAGGCGGTATCGAATCTCTTAAGTATGTCCTCTGCCATCTTATCTGCTATATCGCTCTGCTCGTCATATAAGGTAAGCACCAATGTGGATCTATCAGCTACGTATACCTGATAACGCTTCACAACAGTCTTTATATGGTCAGAGACCATATCGACTATAATATTATTTTCTCTATTATCTACGAGTCTGTTGATGATGTCATGGTTATTGATGTGTATCATGATGAGACTCATCTTTCGATTATGCATCAGACATCCACCTATATCCATTCCAAGTGCGGAACGGTTGTAGAAACTCGTTCCAGAATAGATACGTTCGTCTTCATTTTCTACAGACATCATGACACCAGAGAGCCCCAGCACTTCTGTTAGAACTTCAACTCTCAAAGATTTATCAACCAACTGGATGATTACTCCACCGGCAACCATGATTACAAAGAAAATAAGTGCTCTTCTTCGCTTTTCAGACAGGATGCTCCAGGAGTTAACCAGCACAACTATGGCCATCACGTAGTATATAAGGGCGGCAAGGTATATAAATGTCATTCCCTGGCCTCTATGATAACCAGTACTATCAAACCTCCACACATAATTAGTGAGAGGATTGATAAGTGCCAAAGCTTCAGTTAAAAGCATAGGAATAGAGATGAATACTACCTTGCGATTGGATAAACGCGTAGATGCAAAACTGATATTTGAAACATAATAATAGAACAGCGGGCACAGTATGGTGTGTGTCGCAAAGTAGACGTACTTGCTTACCTGAATAACCATAAATGCGCTGTCAGTCAGTAGAAACTCCTCACCATATAATCCTGAGATTATCTCTGTAATCGAATTAAATGCGAGGATAATATATAAAGTTAAGAATATCTTATTTTGAGTCTTATCTGTTCGCCCCTGAATAAATGTATATATAATATTTACAAGACATATCAGAAACGATGATAAAGCGACCCCTAATACAAAAGAATAATCTATCATATAACCCCTTTATCTTTTGTGCTGTAGTTTCTATGTCCAACCTTCTTCTGATATCATAACATTTGAGTAAATATTATACAACTCTTGCAGGCATTCAAAGGTATTTTTTTTTGCAAATCATAGATTATAATTCAAAACTGAAATTACCTTCTTCACACTTTTCATCAGTTTCAACTATGATATATAAATCACCCTTTTCAAGTCCTTCAAGGGTTGAGTCGATTTCCTCACCAGAACTCACCTTGAAAAGTTCTGTTTTATTTCCGCCATTGTCATAATATACAGTAGCATTTCCTTTGCTCAGCTTGCCTGAATACTTTAACTTCTGGTCCGAATCAGTACATTTAAGTTTAAATGATTCCGTCCCCTCAAATTCACTAAAGCTCATGCTTCCCGATTCGGAATCATTAGTATGTACATGCATTACAGCACTATAATTTGACTGATACTTTCCACAGCCGGTAAGCCCAGATATAATTAATACCGACAGAATCACCATCAAACATTTCATTGATTTTTTCATAGACTTATTCATAGATTTTTTCATTTTTAAGATCTCCTTTTTAATCGCATATAATGTCATACCTGTCACTCTGTAAATGATTATATAACCATACATATTAAGGAGTCCTTAAGAACAGATTTATCAATAGAAATAATACCTTCCTAATATACCATGTAAATGGTATTATGTCAGAAAAAACTGAATTAGTATGAGACTTTATAATAGAGGAGCAGAAAAATGTTACACTACATCCTTATATTTATTATATATGTAGGTTTTCTTGGAATAGTTTTTAACCTGAAGAACGGTTATAGAGCTGACAAGAATACAGTGAACTGGCCCCCAGCAGTTTTCTTTGGATGCATATATTTCATTCTTCTCACAGCACTGTATGAAAAAATACTCGTTTCAATACTGCTAAATTCAGTTAACAGCTATAGCAGCTTTCTGGCTTTCTCAACCATCGGAAGCGGCACGTACATGATACTCTTTTCATTAGGGACGCTTGCACTCAGTAAGCTTATGCTCTGCAAATCCCCTGATATGCGGACATACATCGTATTCATAATCGGACTTTTCATAAATGTAACATTGATGTATAGGGTTGCCAATCTCAACTACACGGAAATAGTTAAGAATTTCGGTGACGCAGTATTCGAAAACTTCTACGTCACTCTTTCACAGACCACAAGAACTAGCACCGCAAATTTACTACTAGACCTTAAATGGATTGTCATGTGTGTTCCGAGTGTATTTTATATATTTCAAATCACGAAAGACCTGAGAGAGAATTCAACCTATTACTGAATGAATATAGCTCATCAACCCCTCTTCTGATTTCAAATATTAGTGTGTAATTAACCAGCTTTTTACTATACTTTCAAATATTTCTGGCTGCTCTATCTGGAGATTATGACCTGCATTTTCTACAGCAAAGTAAGTTGAATTAATATATTTCTCCATAAGATCAAACTGATCTTTATACCCTACTTCAATATCTTGTTTTGCAGTGATAATGAGACAAGGAATCTCACATGGCTTTTCTAAATCATCAGGATCAAATGAGAAACTTCCTTCAAGTACATTATTCAGGAAATCCCAATCTGC
>CACZOE010000308.1 GCA_902782695.1 uncultured Lachnospiraceae bacterium
ACTGATATCATAGCCCATTTCCTTAAGGCGTGGAATCATGGCAATGTTAGGAGTAACATGTCCTGCAGTGCCTCCACCGGTGAGTATTATTTTCTTCATATCCGCCTCCGCATATGACATATTTATTAAAGTTTACCCAATTAGAATGAAAACAATGATAACATAGTTTTAGATATAAATTCAATACGTAATATATGCATTTTTTGATAGCCAAATTACCATTAAAAATGTTATAATCTATACATCTATGAGATAATATCGTATCAGAGGGAGGACATATTAATGAGTAATTATATGGACGCTTATGAGAGCTGGCTGAATGACCCATATTTTGATGAGGCTACCAGAGAAGAACTCAAAAGCATACAGGGAAATGAAAAGGAAATTGAGGACAGATTTTACAGAAGTCTTGAATTTGGTACCGGCGGTCTGAGAGGTGTCAGAGGCGCAGGAACTAATCGTATGAATATATATACAGTTCGTCAGGCTACACAGGGACTGGCTAACTATATAGTTGAGCATGGTGGCCAGGATAAGGGTGTTGCCATTGCTCATGATTCAAGAATAATGTCTCCTGAGTTTGCACGCGCAGCAGCGCTTTGCCTGAATGCAAATGGTATCAAGACTTATCTGTTTGAGTCACTCAGACCTACACCAGAGCTTTCATTTGCTGTCAGAGAACTGGGATGCATCGCAGGAATAGTTGTTACTGCCAGCCACAATCCGAGAGAATATAACGGATATAAGGTTTATTGGGAGGATGGAGCACAGGTAACCCCTCCTCATGATGTTGGTATTATGGCAGAGGTTGCTAAAGTAACTGATTTTGCAAATGTAAAATCAATGGATGAAGATGATGCAAGAGCAGTTGGTCTCTTCAAGATCATTGGAACAGATTTTGATGATAAGTACGTAGCACAGGTTAAGGCTCAGAGTATTCATCCTGAGATCATTCCTGATATGGCTAAGGATATCAAGATAGTTTATACACCACTTCATGGAACCGGAAATGTAAGCGTACGCCGTGTTCTGAGAGAGCTTGGTTTTACTCAGGTATATGTTGAACCACAGCAGAAGATTCCTGATGGTTCATTCCCTACAGTTGCATATCCTAATCCGGAAGATCCTAAGGCATGGGAGCTTGCGCTTAAGCTTGCTAAGGATGTTGATGCAGATATTGTTCTGGCAACAGACCCTGATGCAGACAGACTTGGTGTATATGCAAAGGATACCGCAACAGGCGAATATATGAGCTTTACTGGAAATATGTCAGGAATGCTTATAGCTGAATACATTTTCAGTGAGAGACAGGCTACAGGAACTATGCCTGAAAATCCTGCACTGGTTACTACCATAGTTACTACAGATCTTGCAAAGGCTATTTCAGCTCATTACAATGCACGCTGCATAGAGGTACTTACAGGCTTTAAGTACATCGGCGAGCAGATCAAAATATTCGAGCAGACAGGCTGCAACAATTATGTATTCGGTCTCGAGGAGTCTTATGGATGCCTGGCTGGTACATATGCAAGAGATAAGGATTCCATAGTTGCTGTAATGATGCTTTGTGAGGTTGCTGCTTTCTATAAGAAACAGGGCAAGACTCTCTGTGATGCAATGAGAGACCTCTATGAAAAATATGGATATTACAAAGAAGGACTTGCTACCCTTGAACTTAAGGGTGTTGAAGGAGCAGCAGAGATCCAGAACAAGATGAATAATTTCCGTCAGAATCCACCAAAGGAGCTTGGAGGCTTCAAGGTGCTTGCAGCACGTGATTACAAGGCTGACGAGAGAGTTGATCTGGTAACAGGTGAGAAGAGTTCTACAGGACTTCCTTCATCAAACGTTCTTTACTATGAGCTTGAGGATAATGCATGGTGCTGTGTACGTCCATCAGGAACAGAGCCAAAGATAAAGTTCTATTTCGGGGTAAAGGGTAATGATGCTACTGATGCTGCTGAAAAACTTGAGGCGTTAAAAAAAGATATGCTGAGCAATCAGTAAAGGGTGAAAAATGAATTTTCTCAGAAGACTGACACCAAAAAGATATTATGATTATAAAGATGAGGTTGATAAGAGGAACGTCATCGCAGGCGAAACCTTCATTATGGTAGGTCTTATTGTTGCGGGTGTAAATATGCTCTCAAATACATTTATTGTTAAAACAAAGGGGTATTTACAGAGTTTCGTTCTTCTTCTCTACTTCGTTGTGGCTGCTATTGTCAGAAAATTTGTTTTGAAGAATGGTGTTAAAAATAGTCTTTTATTCTTATATATTATACAGGTTCCTGTAATGATATTTGGAATACTGATGGGGACTATCTGGGATCCTAATTCAGTTACTATTACATTTTTCCTTTTGCTTATATGTCTTCCGCCTTTCATTCTGGATAATCCGGTCAGACATCTTCTGTATATTATTCTGATGATGTTTATCTATATTATTCTGGGATTCACATTTAAAAACCAGGACGTTTTCAAGGTGGATCTGGTGCATGCACTGAGCTTTCTGATGGGTTCAATATTTTTAAATCTTTTCGTACTTGCTGAAAGATATGATAATATTGAAAACTATGTTAATTCAGATTTTCATGCCAGGCATGATGAGATATCTGATATGAAGAACAGATATGCATTAAAAATAGAAACGCCAGATTATGTGGGTTCAAATCTGTTCCTTGCAATCATTGATATAGATTATTTCAAGTTCTTCAATGATATGTATGGTCACGACCTTGGGGAGAAGATGGTTAACTGTCTGGGCGGTATAGCAAAGAAGCATTTTGGAGCTGATTTCTGCTATAGGTACGAGAGTGATGAGGTTCTTGTAATCTTTAAGGATACCAGGGAAGAAGAGTTCATAAGACTTCTTCAAAAGGTAAAGGATGAGTTTGGTGACATCACACTGAATAACATGCGTCTGCATCCTTCCTGTAGTATCGGTTATATATACGGAAAAGCCGAAACAGGGGCGGATGTAACAGAGATGATCAGGCATGCGGATGTCAGACTTCTGGAGGCAAAGAGCGATAATGAGGGAACTATCATAGGTTTCCCTTATGATAAGAGTGATAAGAGACTTACAGATATTCTTGCTGAGGTTGGAAAGAATCTGAATAAAGGAAGTATGGATGAACTTACGGGTCTTCCTAATATGCAGTTCTTCCGTGTCAGAGCTGATGAAATTCTGGGAAATATCTACTCCATGGAAGATAAACCGGTATTCTTATATTTTAACCTGAATAATTTCAAGGCGTACAATGAGAATTATGGTTTCAGAAAAGGCGATAAGCTTCTTAAGGATATAGCTGATGTGCTGAGGGAAGAATTCAGCGACAGGCTCGTTTCCCGTTTTGCTGAGGATCATTTCGTGGTTCTTGCATTCAAGGATGAGGTTGATAAGAGAATAGATCAGATATTCTCAAGAATAAAAACTCTTTTCGGTAATAGTGGGGTGGCGCTTAAAGCCGGCATCTATGAGTACGAAGAGGGCGATGATATAGGCGTGGCAGCCGATAAAGCAAAGCTGGCCTGTGATAGTATAAAACATATATTTGATAAACGATATGTCTATTATGATACAAGTCTTGAAAGCCATAACAAGCTCGAACAGTATGTAATGAGTCATGTGGATGAGGCTGCGGAAAAAGGATATCTGAAGGTATTCTACCAGCCTATAGTAGATATAGAAAACGGAAAGCTTATAGAGCTTGAGGCGCTTGCCAGATGGATAGATCCGGTTTACGGATTCCTTTCTCCGGGTGAGTTCATTCCGGTACTTGAAGAATCAAGACTTATTCATAAGATTGATATGTTTATTATTTCCCAGGTTTGTAAGGACCAGAGCTGGCTGAGAGAAAAAGCAGGATATGATGTTCCTGTTTCTGTCAATCTTTCCAGACTGGATTTTATGCTTACAGACATTGTGGGATACATTAAAAATGTTGTTACCGAAAATAATGTTGATACTAAGAACATCCATATAGAGATAACTGAGAGTGCTCTTGTGGATGACAGAGAGGAATTAATTAAACGAATAGATGAACTTAAGAGCTTCGGATTTGAAGTATGGCTGGATGACTTCGGAAGCGGATATTCATCATTAAATGCACTTCAGGATTTCGACTTTGATGTTATCAAGGTAGACATGAGATTCATGAGAACTCTGGATAACAAACCACAGACTGCAGTTATAGTTACATCCATCATAGACATGGTTAAGAATCTGGGAGTTAAGTCTCTGGTTGAAGGAGTGGAAACAAATGATCAGTACAAATTCCTTCAGAATATAGGAACGGATATGGCTCAGGGATTCCTTTTCAGCAAACCGGTTCCTATTGAAGAGCTTGATCTGAAGAAGTGATATATTTGAAAATATATTAGGATATATATATTGATTGGTGTTTTGTGAGGGGGTTAGTAATATCTGACTCCCTTAACACTTTATTTGCGGAAGATTTTGAAATTATTAAAGTCTAGTTGAAATCTTTTTACACATCGGATAAAATGTAAAATTGTTCTAAATGATTAAGAAGATTAAGGTGTCAAAACAGGCTTTTTGACATCTGATTATATTTTTTTATTACCATACTTATTAATTATATTATATGAAAAAGGAAAAAATATGATATCAAAATTCAGCGTAAAAAGACCATATACAGTATTTGTAGCTGTAATTGCTGTAATAGTAATTGGTATAGTAGCCCTCATGAGAATGACCGCAGACCTGCTTCCGAACATGAATCTGCCATATGTACTGGTAATTACTACAGACATGGGTGCCAGCCCTGAAACGGTTGAAAAGGAAGTGACTTCCCCAATAGAGTCAGCTCTTGCTACTACATCAAATCTGAAGAATATACAGTCTATGTCATATAACAGTTATTCTACAGTTATTCTGGAATATGAGCAGACTTCAAATATGGATGCCACTCTTATAGAGATACAGCAGAGTATAGATCAGGTAAAGGGTAATTTTGGCGATAATGTAGGAACACCTGTGGTCATGCAGATCAATCCTGATATGCTTCCTGTTATGGTTGCTGCAGCAAATGTGGATGACATGAATAGTGTTCAGCTTACGGATTATTTAGAGTCAGATATACTTCCTCAGCTGGAAAGTATAGAGGGTGTGGCTTCGGTATCGGCATCCGGTGGTATAAAGGAAAGCGTGAGAGTTGTTCTTAACCAGGATAAGGTGGATAAGCTGAATGATAAGATTATGGCTGAGATAGAGTCTCAGTTTGATGATGCAAAGGCTGAACTGGCTGATTCCAAAGCTGAGATAGAGTCAGGAGAATCTGCTCTTGAAAGTGGAAAAGCTGAGCTTGCAAATCAGATATCTGAAAATAAGGGAAAGCTTCAGAGCACCCAGATAGAACTTTATCAGACTGAGAAGGATTTAAATGCTCAGCTGGCTTCGTTAAAAGAAACAAAGACAACTCTTGATAATACTATAAAAGGATTAAATAGTACTTATAGCAGTGCCCAGAAGGTCCAGCAGGGACTTGATGGACTAAATTCTGTAATAGCTCTTTATGAGCAGGGAGTGCTGGATGATACTACATTCGCCGCTTCAGCTGGAATGACTATACAGGAAGCTATGGCACAGCAGGCACAGCTGACACAGACGCTTGCTATGATCGATTCTGAACTTGCAGCAAATGGAGCGGCTATGGCGGCTCAGGGAATCACCTTAAAAACCTATAAGGATATACCTTCAGCTGTTAAAAAACTTGAAAAACAGAGAACAGAATTAAAGAAGGGTATAAAGAAGATAGAGGCCGGTCTTAAGAAGGTTAAGTCCGGAAAGACTGCAACCAGTGATGCATTAGAAAGCATTAACAAGGCCGAGATAGAACAGTCCATTTCTATGGCAGAGGCTTCGGCTCAGCTGTCTCAGGGTAAAGCTCAGATAGAAAATGCTGAGAAACAGCTGGATGATTCCATAGAAGGAGCTATGGACAGTGCAGACCTGAATCAGGTCCTTTCACTAGATACATTAAATAATCTCCTGGTAGCTCAGAATTTTGATATGCCTGCAGGATATGCTCCCGGAGAAGGCGGAGACTATCTGGTAAAGGTGGGAGAGAGTATATCTGATGCGGAAGAACTCGAAAATACTGTTCTGATCGATCTGAATATGGATACAGTAGGTATAATCAGAGTTTCCGACGTGGCAGACGTTAAGGAGGTTGATGATTCAGCTGATGTATACGCAAAGCTGAACGGAGAACCGGGGCTGCTCATTTCTTTTGAAAAGCAGACTGGTTATGCTACTGGTGATGTTACGGATTCCATTCTTGCAAAATTCAGCAGCCTGGAAAAATCTGAGGAAAACGGAATACATTTTGCTGTGCTGATGGATCAGGGAGTATATATAGACATTATAGTAAGGTCCATACTCCAGAATATGATTCTGGGAGCGTCCCTTGCGATAATCATTCTTATTATTTTCCTGAGAGATATCAGACCGACTATTATTATAGCTTGTGCTATTCCGTTCTCAGTTATATTTGCCATAGTGCTTATGTATTTTTCGGGTATTACCCTGAACATTATTTCCATGTCCGGACTTACTCTGGGTATAGGAATGCTGGTGGATAATTCCATCGTAGTTATAGAGAATATTTTCAGAATGAGAAAGGAAGGCGAGTCCATAAAAAAGGCTTCTGTGTATGGAGCAGGTCAGGTGGCAGGAGCTATTACTGCATCAACACTTACTACAATGTGTGTATTTCTTCCTATCGTATTTACCGACGGACTTACTAGACAGCTTTTTGTGGATATGGGACTTACCATCGCCTATACACTGGGGGCTTCTCTGATAGTTGCACTTACACTGGTGCCTGCAATGGCTCAGGGGCTTCTTAAAAATGCGAAAGAGAAGGAAGCGGGAGAAGATAACTTCTTTATGAGAGGCTACACGCTGCTGCTTCGTGCTGCACTTAAGTTCAAACCGCTGGTATTTGTTATCATGATACTTCTTGCTGCTGCATCAGTATTTCTTGCATTAAAGAGAGGTACTGAATTTATGCCGGAAATGCAGAGTGATCAGATAAGCGTTACCATGTCAGTTCCTGATGGCGAGGAAAGAACCTTTGAGGAGATGACCGGTTATGCAGATCAGCTGACAGAAGGACTTCTTCAGATAGATGAGGTGGAGACCATAGGTTCGATGATCGGTAACGGTTCTACTCTTGGAGCCCTTTCAGAAGGAGGTGGTGGAGATTCAGTTTCCATGTATGTGCTTCTTAAGGAGGATTCAAAGCTTTCCAATCAGGAGATTACAAATCGTATAATGGACCTTGCAAAGGATGTGGACTGTGATGTTGAAGTCAGTGCATCCATGATGGATATGCAGGCATTGATGGGTAATGGTATCTCTGTAATGATAAAGGGTAGAAACATTGAGACTCTCCAGAATCTTGCCAGAGAGGTTGCTGCTTCAATGGAAGGAATCGGGGGAATAGAGGACCTGGATGACGGACTTGATGATATGACAAAAACTCTGATGATCTCTGTAGATAAGAAGAAGGCAGCGGATTATGGACTTACTGTAGCTCAGATCTATGGGGTAATCGCCGGTGAACTCGCTTCCACCAGAGCAACCACAGCCATTGAAACTGATATAAAGGATTATGATGTATTTGTCGAAACAGATAAGCAGGCAAATGTAACTATAGATGATCTGAAAAAGCTGAAGCTGACCTATACGGACAGAAAAGAAAATGAAGAGAAGGAAATATCTTTGTCCAGTGTAGCAACATTTACCGAAGGCGAGGAGCTGTCACAGGTTTTAAGAGACAATCAGAGCAGATATGTAAAAGTGTCAGCCTCCATAGATGCAGACCATAATATCGGTCTTGTGGGAAATGAGGTAAAAGAAAAACTGAAAAATGTTGCGGTTCCGGAGGGCTATTCCATAACCATGACAGGAGAGGATGAGACTATAAATGAGGCTATGAAGCAGGTGCTTCTCATGATGCTTCTTGCGGTAATACTTATTTATCTTATAATGGTGGCACAGTTCCAGAGTCTTAAATCTCCTTTCATAATAATGTTCACCATACCGCTTGCATTTACAGGAGGATTTTTTGCACTTTTCCTTGCTGGAAAGGCAGTATCGGTAATCGCAATGGTTGGTTTTGTAATGCTGGCAGGTATTATAGTTAATAACGGTATCGTTCTGGTTGATTACATTAATCAGCTGAGACGTGAGGGCAAGGATAAGAAGGCAGCAATAATTGAGTCTGCCAGAACCAGACTTCGTCCGGTACTCATGACAGCTCTTACAACTATTATATCCATGTCCACCATGGCTGTCGGAATGGGTAAAGGAACTGAAATGTCACAGCCTATGGCTATCGTAGTGGTAGGTGGAATGATCTATGGAACGATACTTACACTTGTGCTGGTACCTTGTCTCTATGATGCATTTAATAAAGAAAAGGATATGACAGAAGAAGAACTGTAAATTGTAGACAAAAAAGGACCTCTTTTTCGTGAAGTTGTGCGAATTGACACTTGTATATAAACGGATTAAAGTAGTAGTTGTATAGGAATGTGTTGATTAGTTACGAGATAAGAGGTAAAAAGATGAAAAATTTGAGCAGGGTAGTAAAAGTTACGGATGGTATAAACAAGGATGGTCTCAATACTTTAAAGGTCAAAGGCGTTGATACCATAATGAGTGTAGTAGGATTAACAGACGGAATATACGACAGAGCAGAATCAATAATCGAAACCGGAAAGAGTATTAAGTCACTGGGACTTAAGTGGTGTCTGAAACTCGGACTTCTTTCGATGTATCAGGAGGTTATGTCAGTAACTGGTGCAGATAACAGAATGTTTGTAAGAAAATCAGAAAGAGGCGGATTTGAAAATGTTCATAAGCTTTTTACTAAGTTAAGTGAAAATGCCGTTCTCCCGGATTTTATAGAGATTGAGACAGAGGTATTCAGTGAGCTTAAAGACATCTCACTTGGTTTTGAAGAACAGACAAGAATGCTTAATGCATGTATAAACGCTGTTAAGGCAGTAGCTCCTGAGTGCAAGATAATACTCAGCACAAAGGACAGCGCTGATAACGAAAAGGCTAAGAAATGGTTCAACAGATTCCAGGTATCAGGTGGAAAGCCATTTGATATCATTTCTCTGGAATATGAACTTGATGCTGAAACCTTCTATAACCTTAGCATCAATATGAGCGACCTTTCAAGACGTTTTGAAGCAGAAATACTTGTAGATATATCCGCACAGGGAAATGTAAGAGAAGCAGATATCGGATTAGAAGATCTCGATAGTGCGATTGCAATTGTACCTCTTGACAGAGGCTTCGGAACAGTTTATTCAGGTACAGAACTTGACGAAGCAACACTTGTGGCATAGTTTGTTAAACAAAGCAAAATGAGTCAGACGGGATGAACCCGACTGACTCATTTTGTTTTTGCCTAAGATTTATCATAATGATTCCAGTAGTTTTTCATATATGAAATCCACGCTGGCATTTCTTACCTGATTGCGACCGATGTTACCGAATTGTTGTGTCCAGGTTTTGATGGAACCCTTTATATATATTCCGAAGCAGACCATTCCTACCGGCTTTTTATCAGTGCCGCCTGTGGGGCCGGCTATTCCCGTGATTCCGACTCCGATTTCGGCGTCCATTGCCTTTGCAGCGCCGGCACACATCTGGGCTGCAACCTCTTCACTGACAACGCCGTATTCTTTTATGGTATCTGGATTTACCTCCAGATATTTTACTTTAGCTTCATCTGCATAGGTGATAAATCCCACGTCCAGAACTGAAGAGGCGTCTGGTACATTTACCAGTCGTGCACTGGCGAGCCCGGCTGTACATGACTCAGCGAAGGTGATATGCCAGCCTTTTTCTTTAAGAATCATTACAAGTTGTTCTTCCATTTTTTTCCCTTTCATAGAATAATAGTAAGTGGTATTATGATATATATTTGATTTCGGCAGAATTATTGTATCATATTTTATGTCCGTATGTCATATGGTGTCACAAGGAACTATGGTTTAAAGAAAGATGAAAATTATATGAATGTTTTTGAACAGATTATTTCTAACAGAATTTTGGTGGCAGGTCTTGTGGGCTGGGCACTTGCTCAGGTTCTGAAGACCGTTATATATCTGGTAGTTAACAGAGAGTTCAGCTTTGAGAGAATGTTTGGTGATGGAGGTATGCCCAGTGGACATTCAGCAACAGTAACAGCTGTAGCACTTTCTACCGGATTTGAGACAGGCTTTAATACACCTTTATTTGCAGTGGCGGCCATCATGGCCATAGTGGTCATGCATGATGCAATGGGAGTAAGGCTTGAAACAGGTAAGCAGGCCAAGGCCATCAATGATATGATGGAGTTCATGCAGAAAATAGGTGGAAAGGACCTTACGAATAAAGAAAAGCTGAAAGAATTCGTTGGACACACGCCGCTGCAGGTAATAATGGGATGCATACTGGGAATACTGGTGGCAGTGGCATTTCAGGTTTTGTAGAAATATTTGTATCCTTATATTTTTATATTATTAATAAATTATAAATGGGGACGGTTTCAACCGTCCCCAAATTTATTACTTCTTCTTAAATGGTACAAACATATATGTGTTTCTTCTGTATTCTCTATATACATCTCCA
>CACZOE010000309.1 GCA_902782695.1 uncultured Lachnospiraceae bacterium
AAAGTATGAAGCACTTCTTGACATATTAAATGTAACCATACACTGATACTGATTCCAGATATTAACCATACGGTCAACCTTCTCATCAGGTGTCTTAACAGTATATTTTGAAAGAAGATCGTTCCACATCTGAACATTCTTTTCAAATGCAGCATCAACCTTTTCTGCTGTGTTGAATCTTTCGATCATTTCATAAGCCTTGGACTTATTCATGGTTCCGTCTTCATTCCACTTGTCAGTGCCATTCTCAACATATCCAAGCATGAATACAAGAGTTTTCTCTTCGCCTGGTGCAAGAGAAAGCTTAAGTGAATGTGAAGCGATAGGTGACCAGCCGTCAGCCTTTGAATTGTTGGACTTGTTTGCGAATACAGCATCAGGTCTGTCAAATCCATTGTAGAGACCCATGAAGCTTTCTTTGTCACAATCATATCCATCTATATCTGCATTAACTGTATAGAATGCGAAGTGATCACGACGCTCCTTGTACTCTGTCTTATGGAAGAGTGTAGAACCTTCAACCTCAACCTCACCAGTATTGAAGTTTCTCTGGAAGTTAGTTGAATCATCCTCAGCATTCCACAGACACCACTCAAGGAATGAGAAAAGAGTAAAGCTCTTTGGAGATGTTCCTTCATTCTTAAGAACAACCTTCTGAATCTCTGCATTTTCTCCCTGAGGAACGAAGAATGTTACCTCAGCCTTAAGTTCTTTTTTCTTACCGGTAATGATTGTGTATCCCATACCGTGACGGCACTCATAGAAATCAAGGTTTGTCTTTACTGGTGACCAGCCAGGATTCCATACGGTATCATCATCGTTGATATAGAAATAACGTCCACCCATATCAACAGGTATATTGTTATAACGATAACGTGTTATACGTCTCAGACGAGCATCCTTGTAGAAATGATATCCTCCAGCAGTATTAGAGATGAGTGAGAAGAACCCTTCTGTTCCAAGATAGTTGATCCATGGATAAGGAGTTCTTGGGGATGTGATGACATACTCTCGCTTGTCATCATCAAAGTAACCGAATTTCATAAGTTATTTACCTGTCCCTTTCTTGTATTTTATTACGCGTGTATATGCTATACCAAATAAATGTAGATTAGATATATCATCAGCACGTAAAGATAGTGAAATTATACTATAAAATCTACAACTTTACAAGGAAAAACCCTTTAAAACTTGTGCAAGTGTATCAAAACAGAAACAAAAAAAGGGAATCATAAGATCCCCTTAAATATTATTTGATTTTGCTATAAATGTGTTCGGACACGATTTTGCTCTTACCTGGTGCCAGCTCCTCATAACCGGACTCTTCACCAGGAAGAGGAAGATTAGGTGCATCGATCATCCAGGTGCTTGGTTCAGGACAGAAGTAACCTTTTTCTCCGCCGTCATTCCACAGAATCCAGAATTTGAAGTTGTCATCAACCTCATACCTTATCTCATTTCCGGTATCCAGATCTGTTATTATGGTTCCTCTGAAAGGAAGTCCGTCTACATCATAGGTTTCACAATAATATACGTCATTATTTATGATGTGCTTTACGGGAATCATAGAACCTGTGAGATACTGTCTGTCGTGATTATCCAGTGTAACAAAATCACAGGTTGGGAGATTTCTCTGGTTGAGAGGCCATTTGTCTCCTATGGTAACGAATATTCTTGTCTGAAGCGGATCACTGCCTGTGGTAAATGGTCCATTAATAGTTGTGTGGTTGCATATACCATATGGAAGCTGCTTTTCAGAGGTGTTGGTGATTTTTACATTGTAAAACATTCCCTCATCACTCAGTTTGAATTCAAACTCAGCTTTAAAGCTTACTGGGAAGATCTCGAAGAATTCATCATTTTCATCATAGACATACTCAGTTTTACAGATGGCATATGAATCAGCAGCAGAGCTTTCAGTAATGGTATGTTCTCTTTTATGAAGGAAACCATGAAGAGAAGTGTTCTCCTCTTTACAGGTGATTGGGAAATGATACTCTGCATCACTGGTGCGAAGTATTCCATCTCTTAATCGGTTAGCGTATAGAAGAGTAGGGAAGCCATAAACCTCAGGGCTTGCTTTTAACTCATCTATTGAAAGAGCTTCATCAAATCTGAAGAAATTGATATCATTTTCAACATCCTTCATATTCAGTATGTTGCTTCCAAGAAACGGAGCAATTGTGGCAATGTATCTGCCAGCTCGTAACTCTACAACTTCTTTTCCTTTATAATCCTTCTTTTCAGCTGAATATGCCATTTTTTATTCCTCCATATTTCATACAAAACTGTTTTAGTTCATCAGCTTCTCTGCAAGTTTTTTAGCAAGTTCTTTCTGCTCTTCGTCATTTGCTTCATTCTGTGGCCAGCCTATTCCACATCCGTCGTTTTCATATCTTGGAATGATATGAGTATGGAAATGAAATACAGTCTGACCTGCAGCAGCGCCATTATTCTGAACAACATTTATTCCATCTGCTCCAACCTCGGCTTTAATGGCTGCTCCGATTTTTTTTGCAAGAGGCATAACTTTTGCAGCTATGTCATCATCAAGCCTGAACAGGCAGTCATAATGCTGTTTAGGAAGAATCAGGCTGTGTCCCTTATTTGCAGGACTTGCATCAAGAATCACAGTGAAATCGTCATCTTCATATATTTTATTTGTAGGAAAAACTCCATTTGCAAGTTTGCAGAATATGCAATCGTCTTTTGTCATTTCTTTACCCTCTCTAGTCTAAAAATTTTCTGTAAATAATTATAATATTAATTAGTTCAAGTGTCAAAAAACGTTTCAAAATATTTTTCGAAAAAGTAACTGTAAAATCCCTTCTGTTATTCCTTGACACGGCGCACTAATGGTGCCATAATTAAAAAGCTAAAATCCAAGAAAAAAGGCAGGTGAATGTAAGTGGCAAATGGTGACAGTTACGGGTCAGACGGGCGATGGTATAAACATAGATACGGAAAGCATCCGAACCAGAAAAGTTTTGCTGCTTTCGTTTACTTTGAAATATACCGATTCTAATACGCCTATTGTTTGATCTTTCGTATGTTTTTATTTCCGAATTATCAGGCAATGGGTTGTTTTGTTTCTGGGACATTTTCCCATGAACTAAAGCTCCAATGACTCTGCTAATAAAAATAATTATAGCGGAGGCTGAAATGGAAGAGAAAACATTAACGGCAGATTCCATATCTACTGAAAATTTCGAGTCAGAAACAGAGACCTCTCCAGTAAAGCCTGACTATGAGGCTGAGATTCTGGAAATCATAAGAGGCAATAGTTCCCCAAGAATAATGCTTGGCAAAATAGAGGATTACCATGCAAATGATATTGCAGGGGTTTTTAGTGTGCTCAATTCTCAGGAGAGGAAAAAGCTGTATCGTATCAGCAATCCGGAGATGCTTGCTGAGATATTTGAATATATAGAAGAGGACGATGCAGGAAAATATCTGGATGAAATGGACATCCGTAAAGCGGCGGCTGTTGTATCAGAAATGGAAACTGATACTGCGGCAAATGTACTTCATCAGATAGATAAAGAAAAAAGAACACTTATAATAGATTCGATTCATCCTGAGATTCAGAAGGAAATCAGACTTCTGGCTTCCTTTGATGAGGATGAGATCGGTAGTCACATGACTACAAATTGTATAATCATAAAGGAAGACCTGACTGTAAAACAGGCCATGAATGAACTGGTCAGGCAGGCGGAGGACAACGATAACATTTCCACGCTTTTTGTGGTGGATGAAAATGAGGAATTCTGCGGTGCCATTGATCTGAAGGATCTGATCATTGCGAGAAATACGGTTCCCCTTGAGGATCTGATAGTAACCTCCTTCCCTTATGTATATGCAAATGAAACTATTGATGACTGTATCGAAAGACTTAAGGATTATTCTGAGAGCTACATACCTGTTCTGGATAATATGAATAAGGTTCTGGGAATCATCACGGCTCAGAGCATCATCGAAGTAGTAGATGATGAGATGGGTGAAGACTACGCAAGGCTGGCCGGTCTTATTGCAGAGGAAGATCTGAGAGAGCCTCTGGGGCAAAGTATGAAAAAAAGACTTCCCTGGCTCCTCATACTTCTCGGACTCGGCATGATAGTATCAAGCGTGGTTGGCATGTTTGATAAGGTGGTTGCACAGCTGACTCTTATAATGGCATTCCAGTCGCTTATTCTGGACATGGCCGGAAATGTTGGAACCCAGTCGCTGGCTGTGACTATCCGTGTGCTTATGGATGAGAATCTTACATTTAAACAGAAAGGACATCTTGTTACTAAAGAAATGAGAGTGGGCCTCTGTAACGGACTGCTGCTTGGGGTAATCTCGTTTATTTTCGTAGGACTTTATATAATGTTTTTCAAAGGAAAAACTTTGGGATTTTCATTTGCGGTTTCTGGCTGCATAGGTGCATCCCTTGTGCTGGCGATGGTTATATCCAGTGCGGTTGGAACTCTTATACCGCTGTTCTTTAAGAAAATCAAGGTGGATCCGGCAGTAGCATCAGGACCTCTGATCACTACGGTTAACGACCTTGTAGCAGTTGTAACCTACTATGGAATGAGCTGGATACTTCTGTTAAATGTTTTACATTTCAGTAACTGATTCTACATTTGTAATTGAAATAATGGTTCGTTTAGTTTATCATGGCATAAGTGACAAAAATGGATTTAATCCGTTTGATATATTATATTTAAATAAATGGAGGAAAAATGGAAAGAAGATTTTTTACTTCCGAGTCCGTAACTGAAGGACATCCGGATAAGATTTGTGACCAGATATCTGATGCTGTTCTCGATGAACTTATCAGACAGGATCCTAACAGCCGTGTTGCATGCGAAACTACCTGTACTACAGGACTAGTACTTGTAATGGGTGAAATAACAACAGAAGCATATGTGGATATTCAGAAGATAGTAAGAGAAACAGTAAGAGAAATAGGTTATGACAGAGCTAAGTATGGTTTTGACTGTGATACCTGTGGAGTAATTACTGCAATTGATGAACAGTCTGCTGATATAGCAATGGGAGTTAATAAGGCTCTTGAGGCAAGAGAGAATCAGATGTCAGATGAAGAGATTGAAGCAATCGGAGCTGGAGATCAGGGCCTCATGTTTGGTTATGCTACCAATGAAACTCCGGAGCTTATGCCATACCCGATCTCACTGGCTCATAAGCTGGCTCTTAAACTTACCGAAGTCAGAAAGAATGGAACGCTTGGATATTTAAGACCTGATGGAAAAACTCAGGTAACAATTGAGTATGATGAAAAAGGAAAGCCTTTCAGAATTGATACTGTGGTTCTTTCTACTCAGCATAGTGAGGAAGTGACTCAGGAACAGATTCATGCCGACATCAAGAAGTATGTATTCGAGCCGGTTCTTCCTGCAGATATGGTCGATGAGAATACCAAGTATTTCATTAATCCTACAGGACGTTTCGTTATCGGTGGTCCTAATGGTGACTCAGGTCTTACAGGACGTAAGATCATTGTAGATACCTATGGTGGTTATGCTCGTCATGGCGGCGGTGCATTCTCAGGAAAGGATCCTACAAAGGTAGACCGTTCTGCTTCCTACGCTGCAAGATATGTTGCTAAGAATATCGTGGCTGCAGGACTTGCTGATAAATGTGAGATACAGCTGTCCTATGCAATCGGCGTTGCAAGACCTACTTCTGTAATGGTAGATACTTTTGGAACAGGTAAGCTTTCGGATGAGAAGATAGT
>CACZOE010000310.1 GCA_902782695.1 uncultured Lachnospiraceae bacterium
AGTTGCACGGTTGTTGCTGAATGCACCGAAATAATCAGAACCCTTAAGTGTATTAATATAATCGATATAATTTGATTCCGTACTTGTACTGGTAAGAGTATAAGTAAGATCTCTCAGTTTTGCATTATTATAGAGACCATTTACAGATCTAAATGGATCATTTGAAGAACCATCACCTGCCGGACGATAATTATTTACATTACTCCACTCTGTAGAATTAGCACAATTAATAACAGTATTTCCACTATTTACAGCATATACTCCCGTGATACATCCACCAGCCATTTCTGTTGTAAGGTGAACCTGAGTGATAGGATTATTATGTTTTGCATCATCAATATCACTCGTCGGATTGTAAAGAAGCCTATCAACAGGCCAATACTTTCCCTGCTTATATAAGCCTCCTATAACACAGCCACCAAAGCAATCAGATGTCACTTCGACATTTCTAAGTAATACATTATATTTATTGTAAGAATCAGGGTCTGAAGAGTTACCGCCTTCTGGAATACCCTCCTGCAATCCGACAAGTCCTCCAACATACATACTACCTTTTACATAGGTTTTGGTAGCGTTAGTTGATCCATGTATCGCAATATAAGACATTATTGAACGACAATTGTTACAATACTCGCCAATAAAACCGCCGACCGCTCTATACCCAGTCACATGGAAACCGCAGCTAATGATGACTTTCTTACCTTTATTATCAAACTCAAAGTCAGCCTTTCTATTCAGAGAACCATCAGAATCATCATCTGTAGAATCTCCGAACACTCCAATAACACCGCCGACGCAGTCCTCACCCATTACATAGAGACCGCTGCTTGCAGTTGTCTTTTTGTATGGTTTAAGATTTGCCATTCTGTTTTTGGAACCTCTGCAGGCAGTATTATCTCCAACACCACCACCTACTCTGTTTCTTCCAAAAACTACAGCATCTATAAGTGAGTGGAATTTTGTATTTCCATCAGCAACATTTATATCACCGGTTTCAAGTGCAAGACCAACGATTCCACCTACTCCATCTGTAGCAAAGGCAGAACTATTAACTTTATTATGTACATCATTAGCCGAAAGACCATCCAGTTTACTTGAAACGCTCGAAGCTTTAGATCCTTCACCAAAGATATATTTGATGTAAAGCAGTTTATTATCCTCAGTCTGGATGTTATCAGCACTACGAATAGGAGTAGCAAGAAGTCCTGCTATACCACCTACACCGTAATAGATACCATTTCCAAGATGAGTGTCGTTCTGGGTATTCTCAGCATTTACAGTCGAATTAAAGCTTCCACCGAGAACGATTGCTGTATTTAGAAGTCCTGTAATCTGATTATTTGTCTTATTAATCTGACTACAGTTTGCTGGGAACTTACGATCCCCGTTCACAACTCCATTTTCATCTTCATATGAACCATAAAGTTTCTCAAGCCTTTCAGCTACACAATCTTTAAACGGAGGCGTATGTATTGATTCACATTCAGGTCTTCCGAACGCTCCTGCTACACCACCTACTGCATAGTTTCCATAGGTTCCTGTAGCATTTATTACAGAATAATCAGTTCCATATCCCTCAGGACTAGATGATCCAGTTATTCTGGCAAGTTCCTTCTGAGTATATTCAGTACCACCACTATAATTCGTTTCCATACTATAACCGGCTATACCACCTACATATCTGTCACCAAATACGAAGGAATACTTTCCGGCAGATGCATCTTCATACTTAGGTGAATTAGAACAGTTATCGATATATCCATATCTTATTCCACCTACTATTCCACCTACGAAGCAAGCCTTAAGTCTTCTCTTTGTATCCTGAATTTTTTCAGAAGAATTGGAATTAGCACTTTCAGGTTTTAAAATATCATCCAACTCCGACTCAGTATAGAGAGTATAACTGGTACAGTTAGATATAACTGCTACCCTTGTTCCCGTAGTGTTATGAGCATAAGTATTAACCTGTGAATTACTTGTTTCATTAAAGTTGTTAAATGCTGCTCCTGTAATACCACCGAAATAATAACCTCTTCTGAAAGTATTATTATCCAGATCTCTTTCAGCAAAATAAGGATCCATTGATATCTCACCACGGTTTACGCAGTTATCAATGGTGAACTTTTTAATAGGTACCGTTTTAAACGCTAACCTGGTAGCATCGGATGCTACTGGAGCGATATAGAGATCACTATAATACGTTGGAGTTCCGTTTATTTTGAATTGAAGATCATAAACATTTTTTCCGGTTGCTGTATTTCCACCAGCGTCTCCACCTGATGGATAGATTCTTCCAATGATTCCACCAACATAACCTATACCCGTAACCTTTGCATTGTTTGCACAATAAGCAAGAGTACAAGCCGCATCCTTATATGGCTCTTCAGGCGTAGAAGCCTCAGCAGTGTTTTTATCCTTATCCTTTGCCAAGTAATACTGATGTCCTACGATACCTCCGACATCAGAACGTCCTCTTATATATGAGGTCGGTTCAGTAACAGAAACATCTATCAGAAGATTCTTCAATGTTCCAAAATTCTCACCAACAAATCCTCCAACCTTGCATGTGAAGAAGAAGGATGTTGGATTATTCAACGGATATCCCTCTACTCCTCTTACTTCTATATCATCTAATTCTATATTTGAAATTTCTCCATAACTCTCAGCAAAAAGACCAAGAGGCATGTATCCCTCTTTCCCTAAGGTTATAAGATCATTATATTTTTCCGAACCGGTAGCAGGAGATTCAGCAATAAACTTCTCCATTGCATCCTTTCCATATACTCCGTAAGCACAGTTGGCAGCTAGAGAAATATCAAGGCCACTAATCTTATAATACTTCATGTTTCCTGCAGAAGTTTCTCCTGTAGCTACTGCCTGCAAATCTACCGCCTGCGTAAACTTATCTCCATAAGAAAGAATCCTAAAACCAGGGAACGGATAATACTGGGTATTCATTACAGGATTTTTGACCGTGTCTCCTTCCATATAACTGAGTTCAGGAATTGTCGAGTCAGCACATATATTTATTCCCGAGTCCTCTGGATTTGATCCCAGTCCATAAGAATTAAACAAATAGTTTGTGTCACCATCCCCGCCCAGAAAATCCTTTTTCCAGTCAATATTATTCTTCAGAGTAAATACTCTGGTAACACTATCTGCTATGAGATTATTAACCTTCATAGCATCACTATAGTCCGACTCAAATCTGACATTATATAAATGTCTTCCATTTTCAATACCGTAGGTATTTGAATCATCACCAGTTTCCGGATTCGCAAATGTAACAGCTTCGCCATGAATCTTGCCGGCATCATCACTATATTTTACGAAATCAGCAGGATTACTCGGCTTTCTTCCAGCTTCGGTAACACTTGGAGTTCCACCCATAGATACGCTTGCTCTTGCGCGGATGAATCTGATATCAGGAATGCCAAATCTGTAAAAACTAAATGTATTTCTAAATGCTTTTCTCACATCACTATTCAAATCCTCAGAGTCACCTGTTGTAAGAATACCGAGAGTCTCCGCATAGGTAATAGACTGTGCCTGGATATCAGCTGCATCAAGCACTACATGGAGTGCTCCATAACCATCCTTCCATATAGGAAGTTTGAATTCAAAAGTATTATTACTATACACTCCCCTAGCAAGTGCTACCTGAACAGGTATAGGGTCTTTTACGGCGTCTTCAAGACTTGTTATTCCTCCATCTTTGTAAATCTTCCCAATATCGTCACTGGAAAGACTAAATGTCATAATAGTTTCATAACTTGTCGAATCATAATCAAAAGCCCCCTGAACATCAAACCCTATAGTAGCACCAGTGAAATCCACAGCTCCTTCAGAATTCGAACCAAGAATCATAGAAAGAACATTACCATTCTCTATCTCAAGACGATAGCCA
>CACZOE010000311.1 GCA_902782695.1 uncultured Lachnospiraceae bacterium
AGATGTGAAAGAGGTCTTGGCTTAAAGAAGAATAAAGAGAATCTTCCAAACCTCTATGAATATAAGTTTAATAGAATCTTTAGCTACGAGCCACTTTCTCCTGAAGAGGCTACTCGTGGTGAAGTTGGAGTGCCTAGAGTTCTGAATATGTATGAGAACTATCCTTTCTGGTTCACATTCCTTACTGAGCTTAAGTACAGAGTTATACTGTCACCAAAATCAGATAAAAATATATATCAGATGGGAATTGAATCCATTCCAAGTGACACAGAATGCTACCCTGCCAAGATCAGTCACGGTCATGTTATGTGGCTCATTAAGAATGGACTGAAGACCATCTTCTATCCATGTATTCCATATGAGATGAATGAAACTCCGGACGCTAACAACCACTATAACTGTCCGATAGTTACTTCTTATTCTGAAAATATAAAGAATAACATGGAAGAGATTGAAACCGAGCATATTACCTACATACGTCCTTTCCTTGCTCTTGATAATAAACTGGCTCTAAAGGACCGTATGTTCAGAGAGTTCTCAAAATATACTGATATCACAAGAGAAGAAATAAGTAACGCTATAGATAAAGCCTATGAAGAGGCTGCAAATGTAAAAAATGATGTAAGAAAGAAGGGCGAAGAAACCCTTAAGTATCTGAAAGAAAATAACAAAGTTGGTATAGTTCTTGCAGGTCGTCCATATCATGTAGATCCTGAAATAAATCACGGAATACCTGAGCTTATCAATTCTTATGGTGTTGCTGTCCTGTCTGAGGATTCCATTTCTCATCTCAGTGATGTAGAAAGACCACTTATCGTATCTGATCAGTGGATGTATCATTCAAGACTTTATAAAGCAGCAAACTATGTTAAAAGCAGAACCAACCTGGAACTTGTTCAGCTCTTCTCCTTCGGATGCGGTCTGGACGCAGTTACTACAGATTGTGTAAAGGACATTCTTTCAAATTCAAACAAAATATATACAGTACTTAAAATAGATGAGGTTTCCAATTTAGGTGCTGCACGTATAAGAATCAGATCACTTCTTTCAGCCATGAAGGTACGTGAGAAAAAGCATTTCATGCCTGTTGAATGCTCAACAGCTATAAACAGAGTTGAATTTACTAAGGATATGAGAAGCGACTATACTGTCCTCTGTCCTCAGATGTCACCTATACACTTCAAGATGCTGCAGGCTGCCATGAAGCATTTCCATGTGAATTTTATAATGCTTCCTGACGCCACAAAATCAACCATCGATGAAGGACTTAGATTTGTTAACAACGACGCATGTTATCCATCTATCATAGTAGTTGGACAGCTTATGGAAGCTATTCAGTCAGGTAAATATGATATAAATAAACTTGCCGTTGCTATCACACAGACCGGTGGTGGATGCCGTGCTACTAATTATATCGGTTTCATCCGTAGAGCTCTGGAAAAATCCGGTTATGGTCAGATACCAGTTGTTTCTATCAGCGCTCAGGGACTGGAAAAGAATTCCGGACTAAAGATAAATCTTAAAGGTCTGAAAGCATGTATGCATGCTGTAATGTACGGTGACCTGTTTATGAGAGTTGTCTATAGAACTCGTCCATACGAAAAAGTACCAGGCTCAGTTAATAAGCTTCATAGAAAATGGGAAAAGATATGTATCAGAGATATTGAAAGAGGTTCCAGAAACTTCAGACATATCGTAAAAGATATTGTAAGAGATTTTGATAATATCCCACTGGATGAATCAGTAAGAAAACCAAGAGTAGGAATTGTTGGAGAAATCCTTGTTAAATTCCTGCCATCTGCAAATAATCATCTGGTAGACCTACTGGAACAGGAAGGAGCAGAGGCTGTAATGCCGGATCTTCTGGACTTCCTCTTCTACAGTGCATATAACAGCAACTATAAATATGAATATCTTGGAAAGACAAAAAAATCCGCCAAGGTAAGCAACATGCTTATAAAAATGCTTGAACAGCTGCGCTCTCCTATGTCAAAGGCACTTAGAGACAGTAAGAGATTCGAACCTCCTACACCTATTGCCACTATTGCCAGCTATGCAAGACCTATCGTATCCATAGGAAATGAAACCGGAGAAGGCTGGTTCCTTACCGGTGAAATGGTTGAGCTTATAAAAGAAGGCGCTCCAAATATTGTATGCTGTCAGCCATTTGCATGTCTGCCAAATCACATAATAGGAAAAGGTGTTATCAAAAAACTTCGTACAGTATATCCGGACGCAAACATCACTCCTATTGATTTCGACCCGGGAGCATCAGAAGTTAACCAGATAAACCGTATCAAACTTATGCTGGCCGCAGCCAGAGAAAATTTGGAAGCATAAATTATCATCAGATTATAAGATAATTTAATTAGAACGTTTTAGGAAAGAAATATATAGATCATGATAAGATTTACTGAAGACAGATTATCTGTCGCCGAATACCTGGAGCTACGCAGCTCTGTAGGCTGGAAGAAACTGACTGAGAGACAGGCAGAGCTCGCTTTGGAAAACTGCATCTACTCCATTTCTGCATACCATGAATCAGAAGACGGAAAAAGAAAACTTATAGGAATGGGTAGAATTGTTGGAGACGGAGCCGTAATATGCTATATCCAGGATTTAATAGTACTGCCTGAATATCACGGAATGGGCGTTGGCTCAGCCCTCATCAAGCATCTGACTGATTATGTTAAAAACCTTTCAGCAGATGGTGAAGAAATGATGTTCGCACTAATGTGTGCAAAAGGTCGTGAAGGTTTCTACGAAAAGCATGGATTTGTTGCACGCCCTACCGAGAACCTGGGTCCCGGAATGATAATGTATCTTAAGAAATAATGTAAAAAGCTCGATTCTTAAAATCGAGCTTTTTTATATATTATAATCTAACAGATATACCTTTTGATCTAAGATATTTTTTTACTTCTTTTATTTCAAGTTCCTTGAAATGGAATAATGATGCAGCAAGTGCGGCATCAGCATATCCTTCAGTAAAGGATTCCTCAAAATGTTCAAGTGTTCCAGCGCCACCGGAAGCGATAACCGGAATTTTAACCGCATTAGCAACCGCCCTGGTGAGCTCAATATCATATCCAGCCTTAGTACCATCAGCATCCATACTGGTCAGAAGTATTTCTCCTGCTCCCAGCTGCTCAGCCTTTATAGCCCACTCAACAGCATCGATATTCATATCTACACGACCACCATGCTTATACACTGTCCAGCCATCTTTCTCAGTCCATTCATCATTTATCTTGATACTTTCTGAATAAGATAGAGACGGATCAAGAGCCTTTCCAACACGACGTCTTCTGGCATCTATAGCTACTACAACACACTGACTACCAAACTTGTCAGCCGCCTCACTTATAAGCGTCGGATTATCTATAGCAGCAGAATTAACAGCTATTTTATCGGCACCTTCACGAAGGATGGTTCGAAAATCTTCTATAGATCTGATTCCACCACCAACAGTAAAAGGAATAAATACAGTTTCAGCTACACGGCGAACCATATCTGTAACTATATCTCTTTTATCAGAAGACGCTGTTATATCAAGAAACACAAGTTCATCTGCTCCAGCTGCATCATAGGCTTTACCACATTCTACAGGATCGCCGGCATCAATCAGATCAACAAAATTAACGCCCTTTACTACTCTTCCATCTTTAACATCCAGACAGGGGATTATTCTTTTTGTATGCATTAGTTTTTTCCCCCTTTCTTAGACATATTGATAAAATTCTTAAGTATTTTAAGACCTACTTCTGAACTCTTTTCGGGGTGAAACTGAGTAGCCATGATATTTCCTTTTTCTACTGCAGCATCTATGGATAAAGAGTACTCAGTCGTGGCTGCAACTTCCTTAGGATTATCGGCCTTTAAATAGAATGAATGTACAAAGTATACATACGGTTTTCCTTCTATACCTTGAAAAAGTTTACTCTCTGGATTAATATCTATATCATTCCATCCAATTTGAGGAACCTTAAAGGTCTCTCCCGCATCATTTTGAGATGGAATTTTATGAATTGCTCCATCCAGAAGTCCCAGACCCGGAACTCCAGGACTCTCTTCGCTTTCTCTAAAAAGAAGCTGAAGTCCGAGACATATACCAAGGAAAGGTTTTCCTGTTTCAACAAATTCATAAATAACCTTATCAATGCCTCTGTCAGTAAGCCTTTTCATTGCATCACCAAATGCACCAACTCCGGGAAGAATCGCCGCATCACTCTTTAATATAGTTTCTCTGTCAGAGGTAATAACTGCATCTTCTCCAAGAAAAAGAAGAGCTTTTTCAACACTTCTTATATTACCTGCGTCATAATCAATTATTGCTATCATAACTTGCTCCATATCACGTAAAACATCCGGCTTTGACACCGGATGTTTTAATTAATTAAAAATCATTCTGAGTATTTATAATGGGAAACGAACCTGTAAAATCATCATTAAGTACATAGTAAACTCTGTCATCTTCAGGCTTTATATAGATGTCAATCTTCTTTAAAGCTTCAGGTTTATTTCCTGCGTCCTTCCAGATCTTCTTTACTTCATTAACTACATCATCCTGAAAGATCTGCTCTCCGTAAAACTCAACATATACACTCGTCTTCAATTACTTACCCTCCTGTAAAATATCATACTTCAAAAAACAGTAAACAACATACTAAAGTATCAATATACATACATTTATAATATAATTCCAATCTTATAAAATGTCAAACGCAAATATAATTCACGAATTCGTATATCTGAATGACGATAAAATCATACACCACTATGTATATCAAGTTCGAAATAGAATACAACACCGTTTTCAGTATTATATACTCCATAGTCCTTGTTATGCGCCTTCATAATAGCAGCAACAATTGAAAGACCTATACCTGATCCTCCATACTCTCTTGTTCTGGCCGGGTCAGTTTTGTAGAACTTTATAAATATCTTTTCAAGATCTTCGTCTGAGATATTTTCACCATCATTATATACATTAACTCTCAGAACATTATCACTCATCTCGTACCAGACTTTGATCTCACCATCATCTTTTACATGATGAATAGCATTAGACAGATAATTTGTGACCACCTCTTCAATCATAAAACTGTCAGCCCAGACAAATACAGGTTCTTTTTCATCAAATGTAATCTGTGTTTTTTTATCCTGTAAAAGAATGGAAGAATTATTAATAGTTTCCTGAATCAGTTCTGTTACGTTGAAATGTTCTATAGATATATCGTCCCCTGTTTCCAGCTGATTCAGATCTATGAGCTTCATTACAAGCGCATTCATTTTGGAAGCCTCATCCGATATAACGCCGCAATAATAATCCAGTGTTTCCGGATCATCAGCAACGCCGGATTTAATTCCTTCTGCATAGCCCTGAATAATAGCAAGAGGAGTTTTTAATTCATGAGAAACGTGAGAAAGAAACTCTGAACGCATCTCTTCTATATGCTCTCTTTCACGAATATCATTTGAAAGTTCCAGGTTAGCAGACTTAAGATCTTTGATAGATTTTTCCAGCTTTCCGGAAAGATTATTCATGCTCTCTCCAAGGGCACCAATTTCATCATTACTTCTCACATTTACCCTGGCACTGAAGTCAAGTTCAGACATACGTTTAGCGACTCTGGACATTTCTATGATTGGTCTGGAGAACATATTTGATATATAGAGAACGATGAGTGTTTCAATAAGAAGTATACCCATGGAAATAGTTGTAAAAAGTCTGGCTGTAAATACACTGCTGTCATTCAGCTGTTCTGCAGGAGCTCTTAGGATAATACTATATCCATTATCCAGAACACCCACCAGATCATAATAAGCGCCTCCGGCCTGTTCAGTGTTTTCGCTAGCCTGAACAATATTTCTGACTATCTTATATTTCTTATCTGATATATAGAAACTGCTCAAATCATATTTCTGAATGATAGCCTGAATTCCAATAGCTGTTTTCTCATTAAGCTTTACTGATGTAAATACATTAAAGTTCTTAGGATCTATAACATAAATAGCTGCATTTGCAGGATTATCAACATAACCATACAGACTTACTATTTCTTCTCTTTCAATAGCGCGGATATTACTTGCATCAGAAAAAAATTCATTACATGAATCATAAGTATGAACCAGCGAATTCTTTGTATGAGATATATAAAACTGTTCAATAAAATGATTACTGATAGACCATGAAATGATTATAGTAAGCAGTGTAGAAAAAAACACTATAACTGTTATCTTTAATCTAAGAGATGTTGATATTCTAAACATTTAATATCTCCTGATATCAGTCCTTGACCTCAAACTTATATCCAACAGCCCAGATGGTAGAAATGTATTTTCCTTTATCTCCCATCTTTGCACGAAGCTTCTTTACATGAGTATCTATGGTTCTTGCATCACCATAGTAATCATAATTCCAAACTCTGTTAAGTATATTTTCTCTTGAAAGAGCCCTTCCCTGATTAGTCATAAAATACTCAAGCAGCTCAAATTCCTTAAAGGATAATTCTATATATTCTCCGTCAACGGTAACCGTATGACCTGTTTTATCAAGAACCACTCCTCCAGCCTGGATAATGCTGTCTCCGGATTCACTAACTGTTCTCCTTAGAATAGCTTCAACTCTGGCCACAAGGATATTAGGATTAAATGGTTTTGTTATGTATTCATCTACCCCAATTGAGAAACCTCTTAATTCATCCTTTTCCTCTGATTTAGCTGTAAGCATTAATATAGGAACATCGGATAATTTTCTGATTTCTTCACTAGTCTCATAACCATCCATTTTTGGCATCATGACATCCATGATAATAAGAGATATATCATTAGTTGAAGTAAACAGATTATAGGCTTCTTCCCCGTTTGAAGCCTCAATTACAAGGAAACCTTTCTTAACAAGAAAATCTCTTACGAGTTTTCTCATCCTCTCTTCATCATCAACCACAAGTATTTTTACATCACCCATAAACACTACCTCCCATAAAACAAAAGCGAGTCTTATAAAAAGACTCGCAGACTTTCATTAATTGGCATCTGTGCCTGTAGCATCAGTAGCTGTTCCTGACTGGAACTCACCAACTATACTTACATTATATTTTGCACACAGATTCTTCAGCTCATCCTCATACATGGACATATAAGTCTTTGAATCATTTATTGACTGCTGAGCCTGATCAAGTTTAGAAGTATCAAAGTCTTTTACAGCATCAACAACAAAGCTTATAGCTTCTCTCTGACTGTTTGCTGACTTTACGAAAAGACTCTTGAGATTTACCACCTCTGAATTTGTATACATGAGTTTATCAAGGTCAGCAAGATAAGCATCATACTTAACAAGTGCTTCATCCTCAAGCTGAGCACGCCAGGTTTCTGAATCCAGATCAGCACCATCAGCGAAATAATTATTGTAAATAGTTACAGCCTCGTCTCTGTTTGCGGAAATAGATGGAAGATCTGTATTAATCAGCTGAACCAGTTCCTGCTGTACATTAGCTCCCTCTTCGATTTCAAGAGTAGCCTCTTCCTTGCCACAGCCACATACTGCAAATATCATAAGTGCAGTCATAACAATAGCTAATATTTTCTTGTTCATAATTTTACCTCTTTTCCTGATTAATTATTCTAATCACACACTAGAGTATTTTACCATAAATGAGTGCAATTGTGAACGTTAATTTAAAATAGACACATAATAAAACAATTAATCATTTTAAATGTTTATTTACTATATATTTTTCATACATATCTGGTCTTCTCTCTTTTGTTCTTTCAAGAGACTTTTCATATCTCCATTTTTCGACCAGATTATGATTTCCGGACAGTAATACCTCCGGAACCTCAAGACCTTCGTATACTCTGGGGCGGGTATACTGAGGATATTCCAGAAGGCCATCATAAAAACTCTCATATACTGCACTGTCATCACTGCCAAGAGCACCTGGAATCATTCTGGTTATTGCATCCATCATTACTATAGCTGGAAGTTCTCCACCCGTAAGCACAAAATCACCTATAGAGACATGAACCGGGTTTATAAGCTCTATAGCCCTTTCATCTATTCCCTCATAATGGCCACACAAAAATATAATGTCTTCATTATGAGATAAAGCTCTGGCCATGGACTGATCAAAGGTTCTACCCTGAGGAGACATATATAAGGTTCTGACATTTCTGCTGCCTGTTTTTTTGAGAACATCCTGATAACAAAGCCATACAGGTTCAGCCTGAATAAGCATGCCTGAACCACCACCATAGATATAGTCATCAACATGATGAGTTTTATTCTTTGAATAGTCCCTAATATTTTCAGTATAAAGATTTATTATCCCGTTTTCCATGGCTCTCCCGGTTATGCTGTAACCAAGTGTAGTTTCAATCATTTCCGGAAAAAGCGTCATTACATGATAATTCATGATTACATTCCTTTTATAAGCTGTACATAGATACACTGTTCTTCGAGATCAACTTGTTTAACAAATTCATCTATATCAGGAATATATTTGGTAGTACCATCATTACATTTGATAATGAATATAGTCTGATCGGCTGCATTATCAAAATAATCTTCCATAATACCAATCTCCTGACCTTCAGAAATAACCTTGAAACCGATTATATCTGCCAGATAGTATTCACCTTCTTCCAGAGGAAGCGCAGACTGTCTGTCGACATATACATCAACACCACGAAACTTCTGTATATCATCAATATTATCAATTCCTTCGAATTTAAGAACAGGCATATTCTTTTTATATTTACAGCCTGTAACAGTAAATTCTTTCTTTTCACCTTTAATATCAAAATATACTTTAGAAAGTTCGCTGAATCTGTTTACATCATCTGTAGTTGGATAAACACTGATCTCACCTCTTACTCCATGTGGAGAAGTCAGAACACCGATACGTAGAAAATCTTCCATAATAGAACTCCCATATATTTAATCATAAGTAAAGGCCGTGAAAATCACGACCTTCATGTAATTATCTGATATCTACAACAACCTTTTTGTCACCCTTAGATGCAGCTGCCTTTACAACAGTTCTTATAGCTTTGGCAATTCTGCCACCCTTACCGATAACTTTACCCATATCTTCAGGAGCTACGGTAAGTTCAAGTGTAACACTATCCTCATCTTCAGTTTCTTTTACAACTACACCGTCAGGATTATCGACAAGAGATTTTGCAATAAGCTCTACTAATTCTTTCATCGCTGCCTCCTGTCTTATTTCTCGATACCTGCCTGCTTTAATAACCTTGCAACAGTCTCAGTAGGCTGAGCTCCGTTGCTGAGCCACTTCTTAGCAGCCTCTTCATCTACCTTGAAAAGGCTAGGCTCCTGATTTGGATCATATGATCCGATTTCATCTATAACTGCACCATCTCTGGCTGATCTTGAATCAGCAACTACTACCCTGTATACAGGATGCTTCTTGTAACCAAGTCTTCTAAGTCTTATTTTTACTGCCATTTTTAATTTCCTCCATAAAATAAATAATATTTTTAATCAGGTGGCAACCTGAATATTCACATTAATTAAGAATGTTTACAGACCAAAAGGCATTTTGAAGCCGCCACGTCTACGTTTCTTGCTTCCTTTTCCGCCCATCATATTTGAGAACTGTTTCATCATTTTTCTTGACTGTTCAAACTGCTTCATAAATCTGTTTATCTCAGATATATCAAGCCCACAACCTTTAGCAATACGGTTCTTTCGACTTACATTTATCAGATCCGGATTTGCTCTTTCTTCAGCAGTCATGGATTGAATGATAGCACGAGGCTTCGTCATTGCACTTTCATCAATTTCAACATTTCCAAGTTTTGATCCCATACCAGGAATCATACTCATAATATCATTGATGTCTCCCATTTTCTGAACCTGCTCCAGCTGATCCAGGAAATCATTGAAGTCAAATGTAGCCTTACGGATTTTCTCTTCCATGGCTGCAGCCTGTTCCTGATCAATAGCAGCCTGTGCTTTCTCGATAAGAGTTTCCACATCACCCATGCCAAGGATACGGCTGGCCATACGATCCGGATAGAATGGTTCGAGATCTGTTAGTTTCTCTCCCATTCCGGCATACATAATAGGCTTTCCTGTAACAGCTCTGATAGAAAGGGCTGCACCACCTCTTGTATCACCATCAAGCTTTGTAAGAACTACACCATCAATTTCTATCTCATCATTAAATGTTTTAGCAACATTTACTGCATCCTGACCTGTCATGGCATCAACAGTAAGCAGTGTATAGTTTACTTCAACATTTTCTTTAACTTCTTTAAGCTCAGCCATCATATCTTCGTCGATATGAAGACGACCTGCAGTATCAATAAATACCATATTGATATTATTCTTAACCGCATACTTTAAAGCTTCCTGAACTATCTCCACAGGTTTATGGTCTGTACCCATTTCAAATACAGGAACACCAACCTTTTCACCATTAATCTTTAACTGATCAATAGCTGCAGGTCTGTATATATCACAGGCTACAAGAAGAGGCTTTCTACCCTTATTCTTGAACTGTCCTGCAAGCTTTGCAACGGAGGTTGTTTTACCTGCTCCCTGAAGACCACACATCATTATAATAGTCTGTTCATTACTTGGAAGGAGCTTCATCTCTGTGATTTCCTGACCCATGAGAGTTACAAGCTCTTCCTTAACTATCTTGATAACCATCTGTCCGGGATTAAGACCCTTCATGACATCTTCACCGATAGCCTTCTCAGTAACTGTATTTACAAAATTCTTTACAACCTTAAAATTTACATCTGCTTCAAGAAGAGCTCTTTTAACTTCTTTCATGGCCTCTTTAACATCAGCCTCTTCAAGAAGTCCCTTGCTCTTAAGTCTCTTGAAAACATTTTGCATTTTATCACTTAAGCTGTCAAAAGCCATATAAACACCACCATTCTAAAAGAAATCAAACACTTCTTCAGATACTTTAGCAATATTATCAATCTTTTCTTTCAGATCTTTTTTCTTTTTTATATCATCAACCGATACATCAATTTCCTGCTTAAGACTGTCGATGCTCGTTTTAAGAGTATCAGCTCTGTCTCTGGCTGTTACAAATCTTCCAACAAGTCCAAGTCTTTCTTCAAAACTTTCAAGCTTCTTTTCAATCCTTTTAACCAGATCAAAAGCAGCCTGACGCGAGACATCAAACTCTTCAGCCAGCTCAGTATATGACATATCGTCAAATACTGCGGCACTATAAACCTCTTTCTGATGCTCATTCAGAAGCTCGCCATAGAAATCATATAACAGAGATTGTCTGTATCTTCCTTTTAAATCTTCCATAGTGCAAAGTAAATCTCCTTTACAACTCATAGAAGATTATCATAATAAGAAAGGACTGTCAAGTATTTTTATTTGTCAACCTTAAGCCATCATATTTTCCAGCCCTTCGTTATCATTTTTTCTTCTTACGTTTTCCTATGTAATTAGTAACATGCGCCCTCTTCTTATCACCGGCTTCACCAGCGGACTTAACAGTACTCCGAACCCGGACGCCCTTTTTTGTTGTTTTATATTTTTTCTTTACCGCAGGCTTGGGAGTGTTGATACTCTCAGCATTTTGATAAATTGTATAGTCTCTTTCAAACAACTGCTCAGTCAGATCAAATTTTATCTGCTCTATACCGCATCTTTCTACAAGTCTCTTATATATATCTTTTCTTCGGATATTTCTAAGTTTCGGAAGTCCTTCCTTAAGCTGGATATTTAAAAGTTCATTTCTCCATAGAATACTTAACTGATTATTGATATCTACTTTAGGACATATATCAGCATCCCGTTCAACTATTACATTTTCATCATTTACAAATATTATTCCCCAGTAATCTGGAACATGGCTTTCTACATGAATGTGACTTTCGCCAACAACTATATAACACCTGTCACAGAAGCTTTCATAATCCTTTATCTGTGTTTTAAGTCTTGTATAGCTGTCACTATCGGATTTAATCTCGAATCCAAGTATTTCACCCTCTGTAACAGCGAGCACATCTGCCCTCGACCCGTTTATAACTTTTTCTTCAATTGTTCTTACCTTTACATATCTCTCATCCAGATAATCAAACAAAGGCTCTCTTATATCCTTATCAAGCATACTTACCTCATACGAGACGCATCCTTAGCGGAGCTTGTTTTATATAATCAGGAAATCACGTTTCCTATCATATAAAACAGGGAGCCAGAGCTCCCTGTCTTACAATTAAAATGAACTTAATCAATATCTATATCATCAATATAATACCTGCCATTGATTTTCACTACATTAAGAGAAAGATATCTGGTATCCTCTCCAGTAACTTTTACCTTAACCAGTTTGGACTCAGTTACTATCGGAGAATTAAAAGGATTGATCAGAAACATCTTCGCAGAAGCTTTTATATGATCAGCCTGCTCAAGTGCTTTTACATCAACGTATTCCATATCATAATTCTTACCGGAATATTCACCGATAATACCTTTTACATACTCTTTTTCCGAACTTGTTCTTTCACACAGCGGAACCAGCTTCATATAAGCCTTACTATCTCCATCGTTAACAGCAGTCTTATAACTATACACAAGACTTGTTAGAGTTTTTTCTCCACCAGACTGAATCAGATGACCATATAGGCAAACTATATGAACCAGGTTAAAGCATATAAGAATAACAGCAAAAAATATTATAACAGGATTTGTATCTTTCTTCATAGATTAGTCAACCACGTATGGTTTAATAGCCTCCATTATTTTATCCTCATCCTGATCAGCATAAATATTCAGCTGAATAGGATTTGAAAGATCAAGACTGAAAATACCCATTATTGACTTTGCATCTATAACATACCTTCCGGATACAAGATCGAAATCAGCCTTAAATCCGCTAATATCATTTACGAAAGATTTTACTTTTTCCATTGAGTTAAGAGATACTTTTACTTCTGTCATTTTGATAACCTCCATAAATATATGTCATAAATTTTGCGACGGATAAAAATAAATATTAACACCGCCGACTCATATGATATAATGATAAAATGTGTTGACTAAAAAGTCAACATTAAACAACACTTTAAAGGAAATAATAAAATGTATTCAAATCTAAAAGGAAAAAAAGTTGTTATTTATACTTTAGGCTGTAAGGTAAATGTATACGAATCCGACGCAATGCTTGAGTCTCTTGTAAACGAAGGATGTATAGCTTTAAAATCCGACAGTCCAGAGGATGGTTCAGCTTCTGAATATAAAATCAGTGCAGACATATGTATAATAAATACCTGTTCTGTTACAAATATGGCAGACAGAAAATCCAGGCAGATAATCCACCGCATGAAGGCCAAATATCCTGATGCCATAATTGCTGCAACTGGTTGTTACACACAGATAGCCGGCGAAAAGCTGCTGGAGGATGGCGCCATTGATCTGATCATTGGTAATAACAGAAAAAAAGACGCTGCCAGAATTCTGAGCGAATACATTGAAACAGGGGAAATAAGTGATAATTACATAGATGTTAACAAAGATCCGGAATATGAAAATCTGTCCATCATAAGACCTGAGACTCACACCAGAGCCTATGTAAAGATCCAGGACGGTTGTAATGAATTCTGCACCTACTGTATCATTCCTTATGCAAGAGGCCGGATTAAGAGCAGAAAACTTATCGATATCACAGCCGAAGTTGATACCCTTGCCTTAAATGGTGTAAAAGAAATAATACTTACAGGCATAAATGTTTCTGCCTATGATGACAAAGGACTAGGTCTAAAGGACGTAATAAAAAGACTTTCTAAAGTTAATGGAATAGAACGAATCCGTCTCAGCTCCATGGATCCCAGAATAATCACAAAGGAGTTTTTGGAAACTGTATCCAGAATCCCAAGCTTTTGTCCTCATTTTCATCTCTCACTTCAGAGTGCATGCAATAAAACACTTAAACAGATGAACAGAAAATATACCATAGAGGAATATATGAATGCCTGCGAAATGATAAGAACTTACTTTGACAGACCAGCCATAACCACTGATATAATTGTAGGTTTTCCGGGAGAAACTGATGAAGATTTTAATACCACCTACGAAAATCTTAAAAAGATAAATCTCTATGAAATGCATGTATTTAAGTATTCCAGAAGAAAAGGAACTGTAGCGGACAAAATGCCTGATCAGGTGGACGAAAAGATAAAGACCAGCAGAAGCAATACTCTTCTAAAGCTCACCTCTGAACAAAAGAAAGATTTTGAAAACTCCTTACAAGGAACAGATCAAAAAGTTCTTATCGAGGAAATTGTTGAAACAGATGGTAAAGACTTCTACCGCGGACATACAGAAAGATACATCCTGGTGGATATACCAACAGACTACTTTGATACTAAAGAAAATCTTGTAAATAAGATAGTGGATTATCGCAGTTGATACACTGGCTCGCGTAAATTCAAACATTTTCCTACTATATTAAAATTCCTGTCGGAATAATCCGGCAGGAATTTTTTATAAATCTAACTATAATTATTTTACTTTCCCTTTAAACCCTGCTTTAGTAAACAGTTTTTCATAAGCAGTTTTCTTATTTGACGGAACCTTGATAACCGCTTTCTTTGGAACATTTTTAAAAGCATTCTTTCCAACAGTTTTAATCGACTTACATTTAAATGTTATTGTACTGATCTTTTTAGAATTATTAAATGCCTGTTTTCCAATATTTACTATATTTGCCTTTACAGTAAGAGTTTTAAGTTTCTTGTTCTTAGCAAATGCATTTGCTCCTATCTCAGTAACCTTATATTTCTTTCCAAGTATTTTAATAGTTTTTTCAACATTTAGTTTCTTCTTGTTTTTTGAACCAGTTACTGTAAGTGTATTTTTTTTATTCTTCTTTACGACCTTATATATTACACCTTTATAGGTCATGGTATATCCAACCTGAAGTGCAGCTTTCTTTTTAGCCTCTTTAGGAATTGTAGCGGCAATAGTTCCGGGAGCAGGATAATATATACTTAGTGTAACTTCATCAGTACAAGCATATACCCAGGCACCGGTATCCTCTGCCACATAATAATCTACAGTTATAGTTTCATCCACTTCCTCGCCATCTTCAATAGGTACATCCTCATCGCTGATGCTTTCATCCTTTACATCCTCATCATCGTCATCATCATAATCTTCACCGGCAACATCATCAGAATAACTAAAAGGGATTTCAGCTTCAAAATGATAGCTTAGAACACTTGCTTCCTCATCTGATCCAGGTACAACAACAGAAACATATTCTTCACCTAAGTATTTATATTCCACACCTGGAACTACTCTTGCTTCTATTCCATTACTTACAGCAACTCTTCCAATATTTTCAAGATCCTTTGCATCTGCAGGTTCCTTACCCCAGTTCTTTGAACTATTCTTTATATAAGTAACCTTTGCGTTTAGATCCACATATTTATCCGGAATAGAACTATCATCCTGAGAACTTATTTTTCTCACATGATTATCTCTATCCACCTCAGCCTGCTCATGAACTACAGCATCACCATCAGGTGCAATATAATCCATATAAAGCAGTTTACTGGAATTAAATGTAGCAAAAGCCGCCTGTAGAGTTGCCGCCGGATCAGGAGCCACACCATCAGCATTTACAACATTTACATTATTACCAGGAACCACAAAGGCCCCCAGAATCATACATATCCCCAATGTACTTGCAAAAAACTTTTTAAACCTACTCATATAGTCTACCTCCTCATGTCATAATGAAATATCTGCCTACATTATATCCCCATCATTAATATCATTTTACTTCTTAATACCATGATATTTTTCATTATAATAATCCATAACTGCTTTAACTTTATCAGCTGACTCAATAAACGCCTCAGCAACATTTGGATCAAAATGCGTACCTGAATCTTCTTTTATTATATTCATGGCTTTATCAAAAGGAAAAGCCTTCTTATATACTCTTTCTGATACAAGAGCATCAAATACATCAGCAACTGCCATTATTCTTGCAGAAAGAGGTATATCCTCTCCACTCACACCATGAGGATATCCTTTTCCATTCCATTTTTCATGATGATACTCTGCAAGATTTTTAGCTTCTTTCAGATAAGAGGATTCAGGAACAGTTTCGATAACCTGATCAAGAATCTCAGATCCGGCTGTTGTATGAGTTTTCATTATTTCAAACTCTTCATCAGTGAGCTTTCCAGGTTTGTTTAATATCATATCAGATATCTGTATCTTACCTACATCATGAAGAGGTGCAGAATGCTCTACATCATACATAAACTGCGGTGTCAGCTGATCAGTATATATTCCCTTCTCAAGAAGCTTTTCCATTATTATTCTAGTATAGGCTGCAGTCTTTCTTACATGATCCCCAGTATTTTCATCTCTGTTTTCAACCATATCTGCCAGAACCATGATAAGCGCATTTTGCATTTCTGCAATGGTCTCAGTTTTCTTCTGAAGAGCATTCATATACTCCACGCTGTTTTCAATGGTCTTAGTGAAAGCCTGGTACATATTCTCTATCTCATCTCCGGTCTCGATTTTAAGACCTTTGATACGTTCAACGTTCTTTTCGAGAGATTCTTCACTATCATAGACAAATGCACTGGCACTCATAGACATGGTATTAACTGGAAGAATAATATTATATTCAGATAGCCAAAGACCAAGAGCTACTACCAGAATAAAGAATCCCAGAAATAGCGAAACAAGCTTCACCATAAAACTAAATTCCTTAGTCTTTACCAGATCCATGGATATATCTGCCGCAGCATAACATTTACATACTCCCTGGGAATCATAAACAGGTGAATATGCTGTTATCAGGTATCCGTAAGTATCGTCAGAAACTATAGGATCTAGAGATTTTCCGGCAAGAAGATCCGGAATATACTCTTCAAAGGATTCATCAAATGGAACTAAATCACCAGGTTCACCGCCCTTAAGCTCCTCTGTATCCAGATCAAAAACCACATGACATCCATCTTCCATTATCTTATAAACATAAATGTATTGAATATCTATGGAACTATTTTTTATATTATACAGCTTAGCTTCTGTCTCCTTATATCCGGGAGCACTCTCCCCCTCAGATAAATACACATCCACCATATCAGGATCTATGGCTCCTTTAACCAGATCAGCCGTAGCCTGAGTGATCTTCAGATGTTCATCCACCGTATAATTTCTATATAGGATTTTAGTAATTATCATGGAAATAAATCCGACAGATAAACAGGCAGCTATCAGAACGAAAAGGATTTTTCCTCTAAGTGAAAAAACTCTGAAATGTCCCTTTTTAACTTTTTGTACTTCATCACTTGTAAGTGCAGTCTGAAGCCAGCCCTCAGTGTTCATCTTATCCTGCAAACTCTTAGGGAGAACTTTTAAGACGATAAGCATGATTATGACCGAAATAGTCTTATCAATCAGGTCATAATACATATCTTTTGCCAGATGAGCACGAAGAGACTCTACTCCATTATATAATTCACTTACCAACCAATTAAGAATAGAACCATGTCCGCCACCAATAATTGTAAGCAGACAAATAAAACCTATAATCCCAAGAGGTTTTTTCAGGAGATTATTCCTGGCAAGACATGCTGTACATACAGCAATAAGCACATTTATCAAAGAAAAATAAACAGACATGGGATTGATAAGAAGTCCCTTAAGCATTCCTGAGACAAGACCAACTATGATACCCGGAAGATAACCACAGATGGCAGAAATGATTATGGTACCGACAGAATCCAGATATATGGGCAAACCTGTAAATTTAACAATATAAGCCCCGAGCAGATTGATTGAAACCCCAACCATACAAATCAGAAATATTTTTACAAGATAATTAAAAGTTGATTTATATTTAATTCTGCCCATACGCCCATACCCCGTATATAACAATCAAGAAATACTCGATTTTTAATATAAATAACATATAGTTATCATACCAAATACAGGGTCTATTCGCAACAAATAAAAAGAAACTGCAGGTCTATACAAAAGAAAAAAAAAACTGCATGCAATGCATACAGTCTTACGTAGTCCGTAGGGGAATCGAACCCCTGTTTCCGCCGTGAGAGGGCGGCGTCTTAGCCGCTTGACCAACGGACCATCTTCACAACGAA
>CACZOE010000312.1 GCA_902782695.1 uncultured Lachnospiraceae bacterium
AGTGACGATTATGAACAAAAAAAGTTTACATAATTGTCACTTTTTTTGTCTTGATAAAATAAGAAAAAAGATGTATAACCTTATCTCAATGGATTTTACTTCAAGAAATTTGTAAAGGAGGTAAAGAGATATGGCTAATAAGAAGACAGTTGATATGACCTCGGGTTCATCACTAAAACATATTCTTGGATTTATGATCCCTACTTTGGTTGGGTATTTGTTTCAGCAGCTTTACAGCATGGCTGACACAGTTATAATAGGTAGATTTTTAGGAGAAGACAGCCTGGCTGCAGTGGGTTCGACCGGCTGCGTGAATTTTATGATAATAGGCTTCTGTATGGGAATCTGTTCAGGCTTCGCCATTCCAATCGCTCAGAAATTTGGTGCTAAAGATTTTCCGACTATGAGAAAGTTCGTTGCAAATTCAATCTGGGCCTGCATCGGATTTGCCGCTGTAATATCTACGGTATTTTACATTTTAAGTAAGGAGATTCTTTTCCTGCTTAGAACACCTTCAAATATAATAGACGAGGCACACATTTACCTGTCAATTCTGTTTCTGGGAATTCCAGTTACTATGATGTACAATATGGCTTCCGGAATAATGAGAAGTCTGGGAGACAGCAGAACTCCGGTTTATTTTCTTCTCATATCTTCCGGACTGAATATAATACTTGATATAGTTATGGTTCAGACCATGGGAATAGCAGGACCTGCCTGGGCAACTGTTATTTCACAGCTGGTTTCCGGACTGCTCTGCATTCTTTATATGCATAGAAAATTTGAGATACTGAGACTCAGCTCATCAGATATGAAACTTGATATGAAAGCTATCGGAAAACTTGTATATATAGGAATTCCTATGGGACTCCAGTATTCGATAACAGCCATTGGAAGTGTGGTTCTGCAGTCATCTGTTAATGTACTGGGAAGTACCTATGTAGCATCATCAGCTACGGCTATGAAGGTAAGTATGTTCTTCTGCTGTCCATTTGATGCTCTTGGTTCAACAGCAGCTACCTATGGCGGTCAGAATATGGGTGCCAGAAAGCTTGACAGAATTGGCGAAGGACTTAAATGGTGCGTGGTCATCGGTCTGGTTTATTCTGTAGTAGCGTACATAGTACTTGGTATTTTTGGAAGAAATCTGATAGGTCTTTTCCTGGAGGAGCCAAGCGAACTCCTTCTTCAGAACACAGCCCTGTATCTGAAATGTAATTCAATGTTCTATTTCTTCCTTGCCCTAGTGAATATTGTCAGGTTTCTGATCCAGGGTATGGGATACTCAATGATAGCAATACTGGCCGGAGTATTCGAAATGGTAGCACGAGCATTTGCCGGTTCTGTTCTGGTTCCAAAGTATGGATATATCGCTGCCTGCCTGGCTAGTCCACTTGCATGGATTATGGCAGATATCTTCCTGATTCTGACCTATAAAGTCATAATGTCCAGGCTAAGGAGCAGCGAAAGGTTTGGAAGAAGATCCTACGAAATCATACATGCTACAGTACGTTAATAGTTATGTAAATCAGAAAACATGGCATAAAATATACATAAAATGCATATTCTTTGTATTTATTCATAAAAAAATACGAAAAAGCCACAAAATCTTGTGGCTTTTTTAAATGTTTAGTGTTACAATGACTCTGTCTACATTCTGTAAACCATTTAGCAGGAGATAAATAGTGAAGAGTAAATCAAGAAAAGTATTACTCTATATTTCCGCCGTTATCATGATTGTTTTCAGTGTAACAGTTGGAAACAAAGCGGGGGAAGAGAATAGAAAAGAGACTCGGCTTTCCAATGCAAATGCAGCGGAGGTGGGGTCCGCTTTTGATGTTTATGATGCTGGAGAAGAGGGCTACAGTGTCTATGGAGATATGGATTATTCAGCAGATGCGGAGATAGAGGATATGGAAATTAATGGTTCTGATGATAACACTCAGAAAGCTTCCGAGACTGATGCAATAAAGAGTCTTGCCGAGCAGTCCTCTGATATGCTGCTTGGATCGGATGAGATATCTAAAAAGATTTCTGAAATGAGTATTGAAGATAAAGTTGCCCAGCTTTTTATAATTACACCTGATGCACTGGCTGAAACAGATGGCGTTACCATGGCTGGTGAATCTACAAAAGAGGCTATAAATAAAACCCCGGTTGGCGGTATCATTTATATGACTGATAACCTTCAGGCAAAAACCCAGGTTCAGGAAATGCTTTCCAACACTAATAGGTATAGTAAAGAAAGAACCGGACTTCCTATGTTTCTTTGCGTAGATGAAGAGGGTGGATCAGTAGCCAGAATTGCTGGAAGCGGAAGATTTGAGGTTGAAAGAGTCGGAAATATGTCCGATGTCGGAGCAACCGGTGATGTAGATAATGCCCGTAAGGTTGGAGAAACAGTTGGTACCTATCTGGCAGAGCTTGGATTTAATGTTGATTTTGCTCCTGTAGCAGATGTGCTTACAAATCCTGATAACTCAATAGTTAAGTATCGTTCCTTTGGAACGGATTCTGAAGAGGTATCGGATATGTCTCTGGCTGTAGCAGAAGGACTTAGATCAAAAGGTCTTGAGGCTGTATTTAAGCATTTTCCGGGACATGGTGCAACAGCGGGAGATACTCACCTTGGAGCTGCATTTACCAACAAAACTATAGATGAGCTGAGAGAATCTGAACTGATACCTTTCCAGAATGCTATAGATGATGGAGCAGATTTTATCATGGTTTCACACATTTCCGCTCCGGGAATAACAGGACATGATACGCCGGCATCAGTGTCGGATATCCTTATAAATGATCTGCTCAGAGACCAGATGGGTTATAACGGAATAGTTGTTACGGATGCTATGGATATGGGTGCCATATCTCAGAAATATACATCTTCTGAAGCTGCTGTTATGGCAGTTCAGGCAGGAGCGGACATAATTCTTATGCCGGAAAACTTCAGAGATGCTTATAACGGAGTGCTTTCCGCAGTTGAGTCTGGTGAAATATCTGAAGACAGGATAGATCAGTCCCTTAGAAGAATACTTAGTGTTAAACTTAAAATGGATTAAATCTTATGATCAAAGATGTGGCGGTGGAGAATGACCTCTGCTGCCACATTATTAGTATTCACAAAAAATTGATTTACATAATATTGGAATTCTTATATTTTTGTGCTATAATGTGCTTTCGGGATAAATCCCTCAGAATCTTTTATATAAAGAGGTGTCTTGATAATGAGAAAATTCGAAAAATCCGTAAAACTGAATAATGTCTGCTACGATATTCGTGGACCTGTAATGGATGAAGCGGATCGAATGATTGCAAGAGGCGAGGAGATACTTAAACTTAACATAGGTAATCCTGCTCCCTTTGGATTCAGAACACCTGATCATCTGGTTGAGATAATGTCTGAAAATCTGACAAAAACAGAAGGTTATTCAGATTCAAAAGGACTTCTGAGTGCCAGAGAAGCTATTAAAAAATATGATGAAAAAAAGAATATACCGAATGTTTCGGTAGATGACATATATACAGGAAATGGAGTCAGTGAGCTGATCACATTATCCATGCAGGGACTTCTGGATTACGGTGATGAGATACTTGTGCCTTCGCCGGATTACCCGCTCTGGACAGCATCCGTTACACTTGCAGGTGGAACGGCGGTTCATTATTTATGTGATGAACAGGCTGGCTGGTATCCTGATTTAAAGGATATAGAGAAGAAGATAACCCCACGTACAAAGGGTATAGTAATCATAAATCCGAACAACCCTACAGGAGCGCTCTATCCAAAGGATCTTCTTGAGGAGATAGCAAAGATAGCAAAAATGCATGACCTGATCATTTTTGCTGATGAAATATATGACAGGCTTGTAATGGATGGAAAGACACATACCTCTATAGCAAGTCTTGCACCGGATTCAGTATGTATCACCTTTAATGGTCTTTCAAAGTCTCACCTGATTGCCGGCTACAGAGTTGGCTGGATGAGCATATCCGGAGATAAGTCTCAGGCGAAGGGCTATATAGAAGGTATAAAACTGCTTTCATCCATGAGACTCTGTTCAAATGTTCCGGCTCAGTCTCTTATTGCGCCGGCTCTTGATATGCTGGAGGAAACTGAGAAACTTGTTGCTCCTGGTGGAAGAGTATATCAGCAGAGAGAGTGTATAGTAAATCTGATGAATGATATACCGGGCGTAAGTGTCGTAAAGCCTGAAGCTGCATTTTACTGCTTCCCGAAACTGGATATAAAGAAGTTCAATATCCATGATGATGAAAGATTTGCACTGGATGTACTGAGAAAGAAGAAGATTCTGTTTACTCATGGTGGTGGATTCCATTGGGAAACACCGGATCACTTCAGAATAGTTTATCTTCCTGAAATAGAAGTGCTTACGAAAGCCGGAGAAAGTCTGAAGGAATTCCTTGCAGACTATAGACAGGCAGACTAACGCCGTGTAAGGAAAAGCGGTTCTTTTGACACGCTCTTAACAATAGCGGAGAATAAAATGAATAAAGAATTATTTGTTGAAAATAATATAAAAGGCAGGCTCTATGAGGATATTCTTGAGGTTGCTGAAACAGAGATAGACTGGGGGCTTCTGAGTAATAAGACTGTTATGATAACAGGCGCATCCGGATTTATCAGTTTTCATCTGGTGGCGGGAGTGCTTCTCAGAAATGACTTATATAATACGGGAATCACCGTGATCGGTATGGTCAGGAATATGGACCGCGCCATTAAAAAGTATAAGGATATGGCACTCAGAGACGACCTGATTCTTGTTGAGCAGGATGTATGTGAAAGCTTTAAGAATCTTCCTAAGGCAGACTATGTGATACATGCAGCATCACAGGCCTCCAACTGGCATTTCGAAAATGATCCTGTTGGTACTATCAGAGCAAATCTGACGGGTACGGACAATGCTCTTGAATACGCAAGAAGATGCTCTGCAGATGCACTGGTTGTGTCCAGTCTTAAGACCTATGGTCTCGTTACCGATGGCTCCAAGGAGCTTATGGAAGAGACCCAGGGGTATGTGGATCCGGATTCCTACAAGAACTGTTACGCCATGGGAAAAAGAGCCGCAGAAACTCTTGCTGCAAGCTATACAAAACAATACGAAATGAATATAAAACTTGTCAGACCGAGCTACATTTTTGGAGCGGCCAGTCTGGATGATGACAGAGTCTGGGCTCAGTTCATTGCAAATGTAGTACGAGGTGAGAACATTCTTCTGAAGAGTGCAGGAGCACCTTTCAGATCCTTCTGTTACGTGACGGATACGGCTAGAGCTATTCTCATGGTCCTCTTAAAGGGGGAGAATACATTTCCTTACAATATATCCAGTGAGGAAGGCAATGTAACCATACGCGATTTTGCAAAGAAAGCAGTGGAAGCATTCCCTGAAAGAGGTCTTAGCCTGAGTTTTGCTAATCCAGAGGATGAGAAAGAGGTTACCATCGATTATTCAAAGCAGACTCCCGAAATCATGAACAGCGACCGCCTGAAAAAACTGGGCTGGGAACCTAAGGTTGATATTACTGAAGGTATAAAAAGGGCTGTTGCGATTTTGGAAGAAAAATGATAGTATATAAGGGTAAAAGTGGGTAAGTGCGCTTATCTGATAGATAGAAGGATGACATAAGTGGTTAAACTGGTAAAGATACTAATCGGCCTTGCGGCCGCATTTCTGCTGTTCGTAGTTGTGAATGATTATGTTCAGGATTACAGAAATGCGTATGATGAAGAGTATACAAGTACATATTCGGCACCCGGAGAAGAGGTATCTATAGAGATACCTGAAGACTCTTCCGCAAAAGAGGTGGCAGAGATACTTCACAAGAATGGATTGATCAGATTTGAGAGGGCTTTTGTAAAAAGACTTCAGGAGTCTAAATTCAGAGGTAAACTTCAGGCAGGAACCTTCACACTTAGAAAAGGAATGAATACACTCGAGATGATGGAGATCATGTCCAAGGAAGATGAGAACTCCAAGGTTGTGAAGCAGCTGGTTATACCTGAGGGTTATACCATCGATATGATCGCTGACAAATGTCAGGAGGAAGGTATCTGTTCCAGAGCTGACTTTATAAATGCAATAAAGTCTGTTACATCAAATGATTTCAAGTATCTGGATGATGTTCCATCTGGAGCTAATGTCAGATATAAGCTTGAGGGATACATGTTCCCTGCAACCTACGACATTACAAAAAATACAAAGGCTATAGATCTGGTAAATATGATGCTAAATGCCTTTAACTTATATTACACTGATGAGCTTAATTCGCTCGCTCTTGAGAGAGGAATGAATTCCTTTGAAGTTCTTACTGTTGCATCCATGATAGAGAGAGAGGCAAAGATAGATACAGAGCGACCAAAGATAGCATCGGTTATTTACAATCGAATTAATGCAGAGATGCTTCTGCAGATAGACTCGACCATACTGTACCCTATGACAGAGGGAAGGTATGATATTCCGAAGCTCAGCACGGATGATCTGGCATACAGTTCTCCGTATAATACATATGTGTCCAGCGGATATCCTGTAGGACCGATATGTAATCCCGGTCTTGCATGTATTAAGGCTGCGCTTGAACCGGAAGAGACGAATTTCTTGTACTATCATATAGTTGATGAAGAAAAGGGTGAACATGTTTTCTCAGAAACCTACGAGGAGCATGAATCTACCATAACTGATGATGGTGATGGACAGTAATAAGCTAATCAGGTAAATTCAATCGAATTTGATCAGGAGGACGTAGACAAGATGAGAAGCTTTAGATTTATTGCGAAGAATTTGGGACGCGAACGTTACCTCACTCACATAATGGGAGAGGGAATGGAAGTTGATGAGGATGTCCTTGATTTTTGCGAAGAGAATGAAATAGATGAGATAATAAATATTATCTATGAAGAAGATGATGAATATGATTACCTGACCTATGATGTAACAGGAAGGATGAGCATAGATAAGTATTCCCAGGGAGTGATGGACAGAGAAAAGGTTCTGAAGCTTCTTAGAAATGTTGCTCTTGGAATGATCAGTATCAAGGAGCATGCTATTCCTCTTTCATATATCATTCTTAACAGAGAGTTTATGTACATCGATCCTGATACTATGAAGATCAAGTTCTTATATCTTCCTGTTGAAAGCGATGCTTCACTGTCAACCGAATTCAAGAGCTTTGTAAGACAGCTGGTTGCTGGATTTATATACAATGTTGATGAGGATCTTTCCTATGTTGGACAGCTTCTTACATATATCAATGGAAATGGATTTAATCTCAGAGGTCTGATAGGTCTTTGTGAAGCTCTTATGAAGGATGCAGGAATCAGCTTTAACGCTGAGGACGGAATTGAAGCAGATGACGGAACAGAGATAATTAATGACGCTCCTCTGGATGAGGGTGTTGAAGAAAAGGGTGCCATGAACTTCATGGACGACCTGGGCGCTGCTGATGATAAGCTTCCGGAAATAGGAGATGATGGAGATGAGGCTGATGATATCGATGTATCAGCTGAACCGGAATCAGAACCAGAAACTGAGCCGGAACCAGAACCAGTGCCTGTAACTGCCGCTGAGAGTGTTACACCAATTGAAGAAGAGACAGTCGATGATATCAAGGCTCGAATCATAGAGATGATTGAAGAGGATAACAAGGCTGAAAGTGTAAGCATGCAGAAGCCTGTTAAGGTTAACAGAGCTGCAGTTCTTAAACATGCAGCAGAAACTCTTGAAGAGGAAGAGATAGCTGCTGCTCCATCAGCAAGTGAAGCAGTAGAGCAGATTTCTGAAGAGTCAAGAAATGCCAAGGAAAAGAAAAAGAAGGATAAGATAGAAGAAGCTCCTGATGCTGATGCAAATGCAAAGAAGGTTAAGCAGGAAGTAATTGATAATACAATTCTTGGAAATACAGGAACAATTGTTATCAATCCTTACCTGGTAAGAGTAAATACCGAAGAGAAAATAGTTATTAATAAGCCGGTATTTAAGATCGGAAAAGCAAGCAGAGGCGTTGATTATCACATAGGTGGTAATGGAGCTATCAGTCGTCAGCATGCAGTGATTCTTCATAAGGGAGATCAATTCTTCATCAAGGATAATAAATCTACAAATCATACATATGTAGATAATGTTCAGCTTGAGGGAGATGAAGAAGTTCAGCTGAAGAATAATTGTATAATCACTCTTGGAGATGAGGATTTCCAGTTTAAGATCAGTTAATTAGTAACGAACAGCACAGTTCAGGGTGTAAAAACGCTCTGGACTTTCTGTGCTTTTAAAAATGGGGAACAAAAAGACAATATTTTCAACAAAAAAGGAGAAGGGGAAGGTATGGAGAATTTTGAGAACAATCAGCAAAGCAGTAATTGGAAGCTTGAACTGCCTGAGGGCGTGAGCTTAGTTGATTATTTATATAGTGTTCTTACTAAAGATGAAGCTATAGCACTGGTAAGAGATATGAACTCAAAACTCTTCCCAGGTACAGTTCTGTCCATTCATCCGGCGCCTCCAAGACCTGCTAAGAAGGAAGCTCCTGTAGAGGAGAAA
>CACZOE010000313.1 GCA_902782695.1 uncultured Lachnospiraceae bacterium
GCCCCCTGTTAAAGAAGATTATATCTTCTTTAATCATATAAATACTTTTAACCTTCACTAATGGTAAAAGGACGGATTCGCATGGATTCGTCCTTTTATCTTTTTATTTGTATTTATTTATTGTACCTTATCATACTGCATATAACAAGCAAAAGTTTGTTTACAGCACTACTGTAAATATAATCCTTGGCTTTTTGTAAGATACATTTATTTTTCCCTTAAACATCCTTACCAGGCTTTCTGCCATTGAAAGTCCTATTCCAAAACCTTCTTTCTTGTTATTATGAGACTCATCTGCTCTGTAGAACCTGTCAAAAAATTTGCTATAATCAACGCCTTCTCCATCACGATAATCATTTGAAACCGTAAGAACTGTATTTCTACCCTTCTGACGAAGATCAAGAATTATACTGCCTTCTTCATCGCAGTACTTTACTGCATTATCCAAAAGAATATTTATCAGCTCATGAATACCATTCTTGTCAGCACTGACATGCAAATCCTCCGCGATATTATACTGCAGGTTTTTACCCTGAGTTTCAGCCACGGTCTTAAGAGAAGAAACCACACTCTTTGCCTCTTCAGATATATTTACATCCGTAAAGACAATATCCTCTCTTTCCTCAAGTTTTGAAAGAACTACCAGCTGGGATATCAGGTCAGACATTCTCTTCACCTGGTTAACTGTACTTTCTGTCCACTCACTCTTTCCACTGGTCATTTCAATCACTTCAGTATTTGCAGAAATGACAGCCAGTGGTGTTTTCAGCTCATGACTCGCATTAGTTATGAATCTCTTCTGAGCCTCTATATTCCTGACATACGGTTGCACAGCCTTACGCGCAAATACAGATAAAAGAAACATCAAAAGAAGGATACTTAGCGCTCCTACATAAAACGAGAAATTAACAAAATAACGAACATAAGCAAGATTTCTGGTACAGTCCATTACTATGATCTTGAAGCTTCCATCTGACTCCTTTGTCTTATAAAAAGCATAGGTCAGAAAATTATATTCAAAAATGCCCTTACTTCTGGAGCTTTTATAGGCATGAAGAATAAAGTCAGCTATATCTGACTCATTTATCGCTGCAATATGTTCAACATCGTACTGAATAACTTCACCATCCGTTGAAACATTTACAGTGACATACCTGACTTCATACTGCGTTTCAATGGTAATCTCTTTATCCTTAAATGCTTGTATCTCGGATTTTTTCAGTTCAATATTTCCGCGCTTTGCAATAAATTCCAAAGTATTAAAAACATCATCCACAGCGTTTTTATAGGTTATGAGGTTAACAAGTCCCAGAACGATCATAAGAACAATAAGCATCGAAAGGGTGGATATTCCTATGAATTTTAATCTAAGTTTTCTGAACATACAGATTTACCTCTTCGAAAATGTAACAATACAACTACTTATTCATTGTCAGTTTATAATCTCCGCCCTGCTCGCCTTCTATAAATACATCACCCGAAATAGACCTCAGTTTATTTCTCAGATAAGAAACATACAGCCACACTATCTCCGGTCCCGCTTCCTCATTCTTCCATACATGACTATATATTTCCTCGGTTGAAAGACTTTTTTCTGGATTCATCATGAAGAACTCCATTAGATTCGCCTCCATTCCGGCAAGTCTGACGGAATTTTCTGAAACCAGCTCCAACTCAGATACATCTAATGTAACCGTTCCAAACTTCAGCTTCTTAGGAGTATATTCTCCACTCCTTCTTGTAAGCGACCTTAGCCTTGCCAGAAGTTCAACCATGGCAAAAGGTTTAGTCAGATAATCATCCGCTCCTGCATCCAGCCCGGTAACTTTATCATCCATTTCAGCTTTAGCAGTCAGAAAAAGCGCAGGTGTTCTGTCACCAGACTGTCTGAGCTGCTTTAGAGCAGATACTCCATCCAGCTTGGGCATCATTATATCAAATATCATACAAGAGAAGGCTTTTTCTTTTGCCTCCTGTACTGCAGCTTCTCCATCATAAACTGCAGTAACTTCATATCCGTTATGCTCAAGTACTGCAACAAGCGCACGGGAAAGATCCTTCTCATCCTCTGCAAGTAATATATTCATTTCTATCTCCTTCTTGTAACACTTAGTAAGCTGTCTTACCAAAACGAAAAAGGTCTTATCAGTTCTCGAACTGTGAATAGTAAAGTTCCTTATAGAATCCTCCATCCTGGAGTAGAGAGTCATGTGTACCTTTTTCTATTATATTTCCATCTTTCATAACCAGTATCAGATCTGCTTCGCGTATCGTTGAAAGTCTATGGGCCACAATAAAGCTGGTTCTTCCCTTCATCATCTTTGCAAAGGACCTTTGCACACGATGTTCTGTTCTGGTATCAATAGAAGAGGTTGCTTCATCTAGTATAAGCATAGGCGGAATCCTCAGCATTACTCTGGTTATACAAAGTAGCTGCTTTTGTCCTTCTGAAAGGCTTCCCCCATCTTCGGTAAGCATGGTGTCATATCCATCCGGAAGCTGATTTATAAATCTGTCCGCATGGGTAAGCGCCGCCGCCTTTTCTATCTCCTCCATGGACGCATCCTTAATACCGTAACATATATTTTCCTTTACCGTAGCTGTTTTCAGCCAAGTCTCCTGCAGAACCATTCCAAAAGATTCTCTGAGACTTTCTCTGGTTATCTCTCTTACATCATGTCCTTCTATCTCTATCGCACCCTTATCTACCTCATAAAATCTCATGAGTAGATTTATCAGCGTACTCTTTCCACTTCCCGTAGGACCAACTATAGCAACTCTCATTCCAGGACTTACAGACAGCGACAGATCTGTGATAAGTTCCTTTTCCTTATCGTAGGAAAAACTCATATTCTTTATTTCCACACTTCCTCTTTCATTTTCTGGAAGTGCGTTCATTATCTCTGTCAGATTCTCAGAGGTTCTGCTATCAGGTTCTTCCTTCTTCGCCTCTATAAGCTGAACCACTCTGTCTGCACATGCAAGGGCATTCTGAAGCTCTGTTAGTACATTTGATATCTCGTTAAAAGGCTTCATGTATTGATTTGCATAAGAAAGAAATGTAACCAGATTTCCCACTGTCATAGCAGCTGACAGTGCAAGAAATGCACCGGTTACTGCTACTGCTGCATAGATAATATTATTAACAAATCTTGTAGCAGGATTAACTATTGAAGAATAGAAGGTTGCCTTAAAGCTAGCCTGAGTCAGTTCGCTATTCAGCTCATCAAATCTTTCAGCAGCACAGTCTTCATAAGAAAATGCCTGTACCACCTTCTGACCTCCGATCATTTCATCCACAAGACCTGTAAGTTTCCCTCTTCTTTCTGACTGAAGCGCAAAATACTTATGAGTCTTTTTTGATATAAAGCCAGCCACAAACAGAGATAACGGTGTCAGAATGATAACCATTATAGCTACCTTCAGATCAAGTCTCACCATGAAGAAAACTGTACCGATTATAGTCACTACCCCTGTAAACAGCTGTGAAAACCCTAGAAGCAGGCCATCAGCAAACTGATCAATATCCGTTGTTATTCTTGAAACGATGTCTCCGGCAGAATTTGAATCTATATACCCAAGAGGCATCTGCTGCATACTATCAAAGGCTTTTACCCTTATATCACGGGATACCCTGTTTACAACCGCATTATTAATTATGCTCATCAGCCATTGGAAAAGCGCAGCAAACCCAGCACACATTATGGCGTAGCAGGCATACATAAGCAGGCGGTTACTTTTGAATTCATCTCCTATGACTATACAGTCAACAGCATTACCGATATTTACCGGTATCATTATCTGAAAATATACTGATCCAAGCGCCATTATCATGGATAACACTATGAAGGGAATGTATCTCTTTAAATATCTGAATATTCTCATGATGCCACCTCCCCAGCGTCCACCTGAGATTTATATATCTCCTGATAGACTTCATTTGTTTTAAGGAGTTCATCATGGGTTCCTATTCCGGCCACACTTCCGCTTTCCATAACTATTATTCTGTCAGCTGCCTGAATGGTTCCAGCCCGCTGACTTACAAAAAAGATTATTTTATCTTTTTTGATACTTCCTACAGCCTTTCTCAGTTCCTTCTCTGTAGAAAAATCAAGAGCAGATGTACTATCATCAAATATTATAATAGGAGAATCTTTTGCCAGTGTTCTGGCAATGGACAGCCTCTGTTTCTGACCGCCTGAGAGATTTCTTCCACCGGCAGCCACCACAAACTCAGTCCGTCCCTCCTTCTCATCTATAAATGCTTTAGACTGAGACTGAGATAATGCTATTTCTATATCGTCATCATCGATATCAGTTCTTCCCATTCTTATATTATCTGCAACAGTACCACTGAATAAAGTAGCATGCTGAGGAGTTACCGATACCTTGTCACGTATATCCTTCTTTGAATAGTCCTTTATATTCTTTCCGTCTATAAAAATGGTTCCTTCAGTGGCCTCATAAAATCTCGGAATAAGACTCACCAGACTACTCTTTCCTGATCCAGTACTACCTATTATTCCGATTATCTCGCCTTCTCTGGCTGTGAAGCTTACTCCCTTAACTGCAGCTTCTTTAGCCCCAGGATAAGTTAGAGAAACATTATCAAAACTGATACTATGTCCGGATCCGGCCATCTCAGATTTTTCTTTATCAGATACATTTGAATCAGTACCTTTATCATCCGATTCAAACAATATATCAGGCTGGGTATCCATTATATTTGCCACTCTCTTTGCACTGGCAAACATTTTGGAAACTGTGATAATGAAATTAACAAATTTTATAAGCTCCACAAGGATGTAAGACATATAGTTATATAGAGCTATAACTTCTCCCTTCTGCATAACTCCTGCATTTGTCATAAGTCCGCCATTATAAATAATGCACGCTATTCCAGTATTGACGATTACAAGTGTTACAGGATTCAGAAATGAAGAAATGCGTCCTACCAGAAGCTGCATCTTCATGAGCATTTTTGCTGAAAGCCTGAATTCTTCAGACTCTTCATCAGTTCTGTTAAAAGCCCTGATAACTCTGACACCTATTATATTTTCTCTTGTATGAAGAGTCACACTGTCGAGCCTCTCCTGGGTTTTTCTGACTAGTGGAACGGATGCCAGAACTATGGCTCCTACCACTATGAAAAGTGCAATCAGCACATAGATAAAATACATAGCCACACGAGCGTTAACCCTGAATGCCATTATGGTGGCACCAAACACAATAAATGGCGATCTTAGCAGCAGCCTGAGTATCATATTAACTCCCGTCTGCATCTGATTCACATCACTGGTCATTCTTGTAATCAGTGTTGAAGTTCCGATAGAATCTATATTACTGTAAGAAAGACTTTCTATATGTCTGAATAACGCACCCCTGACCTCACGTCCAAAATCCATAGCTACTCTCGCCGAGAAATACTGAGCTGTGATAGCCGCAGCCATACCTATGGCGGCAAGTACAAAAAGAAGAACAGCAGACAGTATGATACTGTCTCTGTTCGATCCTTCTATTCCCACATCAACAAGATGCGCTATAACCAGCGGCGTAAGCAGTTCAAAGGTTGCTTCAAGCATTTTAAATAGTGGCGCTAGTATGCATCTGAGTGTGTAAGGTTTTAAATATTTTAGAAATCTCCTCATATCGTTTTGTTCATCCAATCATATCCCTGATAGTCTGCATCGAAAGGTCACATGAAGCCAGTTCATCTGCAACCCTCTTAAGTTCTGAAACCAGCAGTTCCTGATTCGGGATATCTTTTTTATATTTCATTTTATGTTCAAGGGCAGCCCAGGTATCCATAGCTATGGTTCTTATCTGCATCTCAACATAATAAATCCCGGGTATATTTCCATAAACATCCTCATAGGGAGTTTTTACTGCGAGTATTATATGATAGCTTCTGTAACCATTAGGCTTCGCATGTCTGATATAGTCCTTTTCCTTAACTATCTCACAGTCTTCAAACCCTTTGATGTATTCAACTATAGAGAATATATCCTCCACGAAAGAACAAACTATCCTTATACCTATAGCATCCTTAACTACCCCAAGCGCAGACTCAGCAGTTTCAGGGAGACCTTTTCTTCTGCACTTTTCTCTCATACTTTCATCAGATTTTATCCTTATAGACAAATGCTCATAACCCTTGTCGCTTGTTTTCTCAAAAATATCATTTTGATATTTAGTCAGTCTTGACTCTATTTCATCCCTGACACGTTCAAGGGTCGATTCATAATTTTCATATATACTTGGCATATCTGTTCCTTTACATATTAGTGTACTACTACTTTATTTTTGCCTGTCTTTTTTGCTTCATAGAGCGCATCATCTGCACGCATACATGATATATCTGCTAACTCTCCGGCTATCATCTCCGTTGCCCCAAGACTGATTGTCTGATGAGGAGCATTAGGAAAATCAATCTCTGAAAAACTCGTTCTGAATGCTTCTGCCACAGACTTAGCCTTTTCTATATCAACTCCGGGAAGCAGAATCATGAACTCTTCTCCTCCCCACCTGCCTATGGAGCTGCCAGGAGCCAAATCATCTATCACTCTTTTAAGCATATCAGAAAGCTTTCTGAGGACAATATCTCCCTCCTTATGACCATAGGTATCATTAACATGCTTAAAGTTATCTATATCTATCATTATCAGAGAATCACCCTGACGCACTCTTCCAAGAGAACCCAGTCCTTGATTTTCTTTTGCGATAGCCGTAATCCTGTGCTGAATCTCGGTTCTGTTAATAAGTCTGGTAAGACCATCAGTAATAGCCGCTTTTCCAAGAAGACGGTTAGCCTCTTCAAGTTCCTCTGTTGAAGCCTGGATAAATGTAGCAAGACGGCTGATCATGGAAACTTTTCCCGAGAACACTTCCGTATCCATATCTACCTTAGGGATTTCTTTTCCCTCAATATCTCCTTCTCTTTCCGCTACAATAACAAGTGTAACATTATGTTGGTTTACATAACGTCCACTTCTAAGAAACTCACCAGATGTATAAAATCCTGAAGTCGGTGCTATGGACTGGAAAGGCATAGTTTCATTTCCAACCTCTTCATCACCCCAGAATGTTCGTCTGGCTGCACAGGAAAAAACTGTAAATGCCTGTGGAATAAAATCCTGAAATGTTATCGCTGTATTATAAACACTTTCAAGAATGGTCCATGGATCACCATAGGAAATCCGGGCTTTCACATTTTCAGCAATATCAGCTGTCATAGTAATGGAACCGTCCTGATTACTTGCTATAGGAGCCCTGAGTATATCCATTCCGTTCAGTTCATAAATAAACGGAAATTCAAGAGTATTCGTAAAGAAGTTTTCATCATTCTTGATATTCAGATATCTATAGTAGGTTTCATATGCAGGCTTATGATCCAGCTCATAGAGAACTGCCCCCCTCGCCTTAGTCACTTCGAGATATCTTCCCAAAGGCTTCCAGCCTGTAACATGAGCAGTTTTTACATAATAGTCATCTCCGCCCGTCAGAAGAAATACTGTGGCATGATCAGAAATAGGACCTTCTGATGAGAAGACAAATGCAGCACTTTCATTCATATCTTCAGAAAATGCGCCTCCTCCACAGAAAGCTATACTCTTAGGGAGTTCTGCCAGATAATCACAAAAGTCTGTCATGGACATACCACGCATGGTGGTAAAGGTTTTTATAGATTTAACCCATGGATTCTGCCTTATAAATGCTATAAGACTTTTGGTAACCTCTCTGGCCTCTTCTTCACTGAGAGGGAACTGAAACAGTTTAATGTGTGTAGAAGGATATTCAAATATAGTACAAACTATACTGATACTCTCCTTACTCTTATCTCCAAGGATAATATTTCCGTTAGTCGATGTTCCCATATAAAGAGCATCCGGAATCTCCCTGCCGATCACATTACAAATATTCTCAACCAGAGATTTATTCAGTGTTTCAGAATAAATCTGAAAAAGCACGTTGGATACCACCGAAGAATCACACCATTGTCTGATTCTTTTTAGCATACTTACAAGGTTCTCTTCAGTTTCATAATTAAATTGAAATTGTTTCACAGATAACTCCTTTCAAAAACTTCTACAGGAACTGGTTCCGAAAAATAATACCCTTGAAACAGCCTGCATCCCATATCTGAAAGCAGTTGGTACTGTCTCTCTGTTTCTACACCTTCTGTCAGAGATTCTATACCCAGATCCTTCGTAAGATGAATAATACTCTGAACTATCTTCTGTGCTTTTATATCATTTTCACTAGCTTTCAGGAACATCATATCAATCTTCAGAAGATCTACCGGCATATCCTTGAGAAGATTCAGTGACGAATAACCACTTCCAAAATCATCCATCTCAACGATAAAACCTGTACTTCTCAGATCATTAAGTATTTCCATCCTGCTGTCTGAATCCGTCATCATGACAGTTTCAGTTATTTCAAGTCTAAGTTTCTTTTTATCGATGTTATATTCGTTAACGAGTTTTTTAAGTTCCTCCGGAACATTCATAAAGTAGAAATCCTTTGGAGAAATATTTATCGAAATAAATATATCTTTATCTTTCCACCTTGAAATGATCTCACAGGCACAACGCCACATGTATCTGTCAACCTCAACTATCATTCCATTCTTCTCAAAAATAGGAATGAATTTTCCCGGAGAAAGAAAACCATGTTCAGGATGTTCCCAGCGAACAAGCGCCTCAGCTCCCACAACTTTTCCAGCAGAATCCACAAGCGGCTGCAGATATGGCACTATCTGTTTCTCCTCAATAGCCTTAGGAAGCTGAGTGGAAATCAGCTGTTCCCAGAGCATCATTTCACGCATTTTATCGTCATAATATATTATTCCTGACTGAAACTCATTTCCTGCCATAGAAAGTGCCAGATGGGCTCTGTCGAAAATAACCGAGACATCCAGTCCCTTCTCGTTAACCTCATATATTCCAATATTAATCATTATGCGGTGTTCAATTTTACCTTTACTGACTACGAAATCAGCAAGTTTATTTGAAACCTTTTCTTTATCAAATTTATTTACCGGCATTGCAAATCCAAAAGTATCTCCTGCAAGCCTACCACATATTCCTTCTTTAGGAACAAAACTATTAACAAGTTCCGCTATACATTTGATAGCATAATCTCCAAAATCATTTCCAAAAATATCATTTACTATTTTAAAATTCTTAACATCAACATAACCGGCAAGAAATGCCACATCCATACTCTGCTTAAGTTTTCTTTCAAAGCTCTTAAACAGATATTCTTTCGTATACAGTCCGGTTAATGTATCATGATTAGCGTTAAAAAGCTCCATCTGAAGATTTCTCTGTTCCTGCGTATTATCACGAACACTGATGAGAGAACCAACAACACGAGAATTTGACGTTTCAACTTTTCTTTTTTCTATAGAATAAAACCTTACATCATTTCCAGAACCAAGAACCTTTTTCAGACTCCATTCTTCATGTTCAGTTTCAATATCTCCAAATAATTCATTAAGTTTCTCAATGGTTTTATCCATCTGTTTCTCATCTAAATCGATCAAACTTTTTCCTGGATCATTAGCCCAGATGCATCGCCCTGAAAGATCAAAGAAATAGAGCGCTTCTGGCATGTCAGATGCTATTTGAGCAAGCATCCTGTCAAGCAGCCGCATTGGTCTGTAATAAAGCGAAAAATAAAAGATAAGAAAACCAAGAATCGCAAAACTAAGCATTGACCTGTCTATTGGTGTTCTAGAGAAAATATATACAGACTGCCAGGCTCCTCCTACAAGAAGGGTAATCAGTATTATAGAATACCTTTCAGAATAAATACGCGGTGAACGTATCAACATAACTACAAATATAATAATTGCCGCAAGAAACAGACCATAACAAACTATTCTATGGTAGGTCTGTCCAATATGCGGAACCAGTCTGTAATACGGAAAGCCATCATAAATTATTTTTTCTGTTTCGAAGGCATGTCCAAAGAAGGGATTAACTAGAAACTGGATAATATCAAAATAAACAAGAAAGTGTACAAGATTTTTTAGAATATTATTCTTCCAGGTTATAGAACAATACTTGAAAGTAAACATCAGTAAGGCATACATAAAAATGTCCATACCAATGTAATAGGTATAACAACCGATAGTTGCAACAAGTTCATTTCCTGAAGCAATAATAATAGTATTTCCAATAATTGGCGCAATTATGCCGCTAAGAAGAAAAGCCACAGATCCACTAATAGTTTTTCGTGACCTTTTTGCCAGAATAATGCATAGTATGAGAATTATTGTAAGTCCAATCAACAGACTAGAAAAAAATACCCTCATTCATTAACGCCCTTCCAAACAATATATATTTATTATAAGTGTTTTCAACACAAATCACAACATGAAAAGAATTGCAATACCAGTAAACTCAGTTTCCTGGTATACAAAAAACCCGGAGCATTTCTGCTCCGGGCAAATATCATAAAGATATATAATTACTCGATGATTGATACAACAGAACCTGAACCAACTGTTCTACCACCCTCACGGATAGCGAATCTAAGTCCCTGCTCC
>CACZOE010000314.1 GCA_902782695.1 uncultured Lachnospiraceae bacterium
AGCCTTTGGCATGGCTATATAATCTTTGAAACGTCCTGGTATAGGTTTATATTTCTCGTGGATTATTCCAAGTGCTGCATAGCAGTCTCTGACAGACGCAACTTTTATCCTAAGTGCAAATATATCGTATATCTGATCCAGGGTCTTTCCCTGGGTCTTCATCTTCTTGTATATACTGAAAATGTGCTTAACTCGGCCCTCTATCTCAGCTTCTATCTCAGCTTCTTTGATATACTGAGTTACCTCATTTACCATATCACTTATGAAACCTTCTCTCTCAGAAAGTCTCTCACCAATGGATTCTCTCAGCTCAGCATAAACCTCAGGATAGAGATACTGCATACAGAGATCATCCATCTCTATCTGAACACGTGAAATACCAAGTCTTTTTGCTATTGGAGCATAGATGTCCATAGTCTCTCTTGCCTTCTCGATCTGCTTAGCTGCAGTCTGATACTGAAGAGTTCTGAGATTATGGAGACGGTCAGCGAGTTTAATGATGATAACTCGAATATCCTTCGCCATGGCAAGGAACATCTTACGCAGATTCTCCGCCTGAATCTCTATCTTGTCCTGAGAGAGATTCAACTGTGTCAGCTTCGTTACTCCATCCACCAGAAGTGCTACTTCAGGTGAAAATATCTTTGCTATATCATCCTTGGAATACTCTGTATCCTCGATAACATCGTGCAGTATTCCTGCCGTTATCGTTTCTTTATCCATTTCCAGTTCTGCCAGTATAATGGCTACGCAGAGCGGATGGATAATGTATGGCTCACCGGACTTACGCTTCTGCCCCTTATGTGCATCATCAGCAATGTGATAAGCCTTCTCAATGATAGAGAAATCATCTGATGGATGATAGGCTTTTATCTTGTCCAGAAGAACCTGATAAATATCATCTGGAGATGTAAAGTCTTTCGGAGTTGCAAGCACATCCAACTCATCGCTGTCATTAAATATTTTCTTAATCGGCTTACGTTCAGCTGTAGTTTCTTCTGTAGCAGTTTCTTTTATTTCTTCTGCCTGGTTATTCATTTCCTCTGACATACCCGCTCCTCCTTTCTTATAAGTTTATTTAAATCAAACAACATTTTCATTTATTATACTAGCTATTATTTTCCAGGATACTTAACAACAGACTCTACATCATAGCCCTTCAGCTTCTCACGTCCGTTAAGTCCCTCAAGCTCGATCATAAATATCATCTTTGCTACTTCGCCGCCCAGCTCCTCAACAAGCTTTGCAGCAGCTCCCACAGTTCCGCCTGTTGCGATGAGATCATCAATGATGATTACCTTCTGGCCCGGCTGAATGGAGTCCTTATGAACCTCAATGGTTGCTGTTCCGTATTCCAGATCATAAGACTGCTCTACAGTTTCTCTTGGAAGCTTGCCCTTCTTTCTGATAGGGACAAATTTTTTCTTTGCTCTATACGCAAGTGGTGTACCAAAAATAAATCCTCTTGATTCTACACCTGCAATGATATCATAATCTACTCCTTCCAGAAGCTTATACAGTTCTTCTATAGCGAGCTGAAATCCTTCAGCGCTGTCCAGAACTCCGGTCACATCTCTGAACATGACTCCCGGCTCAGGAAAATCCGGAATAGTTAAGATATAATCCTCTAATTTTTTCATTTAATTCAACCCTCCCATATTGATCATGGTTCATATTCACGAAGCATCAATTGAAGATTTCTGTTTCCTCTAAAATCGTTTATTGTTACTTCATAAGCTATGTCCATCTTACATCCAGAATAAATACTATTCTTCATTTTATCACATTCTTCTGGAGTAAACCACTTGTTTATATTCTTTTCAAATTCATCCGGTCTGAAATAGGTCACTTCATTTATGCGTCCATTGCTGCTTCTGAGCCTGAGCTTCATTACATTATTGTTCTGACCGTAGATATAGTAGCCTAAAATCTCCATACCTTTTTCAGCAAAAAGCGGTGATTCATTTCCCTTACCAAAAGGTCCCAGTGACTGAAGCTGCTCCGCCAGCTTTAGGGTTGCATAAGACATAGGCATAGGAACATCTATCATAAGCTTCGGTGTTTTATCCGCATCGGTAAGTCCCGCCTCTTCATTCAGGATTCGTCTGAATTCTTCGTAATTTTTCCTTTTTAGAGAAAGTCCAGCAGCCAGAGGATGTCCACCAAACTTAACCAGCATATCCTTATGAATATTTATTTTTTCAAACATATTGTAGGCATCTATGGAACGTCCGGATCCTTTTATCATATCAGGATCATTATCTGAGTCTGTAAGAACTATAGTAGGACGGTAGAATCTCTCTTTCAGACGACCTGCTACTATTCCAGCCAGGCTTTCATGAAGTCCCGGCACATAGACCACGATCACGTCCTCTATCATCTGCTCATCTATTTCTATCTTCTTCTTATCTTCGGCTGAAATGTTTTCTGTGGATGTGTTTCCTTGAGCACCAGCTGTCCTGACGGCCAGCTCCTCCAGAGCTTTTCTGAGCCCTTCCTCCGTCATGGACTTACGGCTGTCATTCAGATCTCTCAGTGCAGTCGCCCTTTCCAAAGCCTTATCCTTATCCTCTTCCAGAAGAAGCTCAAGGGCATCCATGGCACTTCCCAATCTTCCGGCTGCATTTATACAAGGTCCCAGCATGAATCCAAAAGAATATGCGGTGAGGAGTTTGTTCTCCAGAGCTGTTACCTGAAGAAGTGCTCTAAGTCCGATATTTCGGGTCTCAGCCATACAGCGAAGTCCTTCTCTTACAAATATCCTGTTTTCATTAAGGAGCGGCATAACATCGCAGACAGTTGCCATGGCAACCATTTCGATGTAATCATAGGTTCCCAGTTCCAGACCCATTCTCTTAAATAACAGCTTTATAAACTTATATGCTACTGTTGCTCCACATATATCAGCGTATGGATATGTATCTCCACTTTGATGAGGATCAATAATAGCATCTGCTTCCGGAAGCTCTTCCTGAGGCTCGTGATGATCTGTTATAACCACCGTCATCCCAAGAGAGGCCGCTTTATTTATAGCATTTACTGCGGCAATTCCATTATCACAGGTAATGATAGTATGTACACCGTCATTATATGCCTTCTCGATTATTCTCTCATTTATACCATAGCCATCTGTTATTCTATGGGGAATATCTACAGATACATTTGCCCCAGCCCTTCTCAAACCATCATACAGGATGTAGGAAGACATGACTCCATCCACGTCATAATCACCAACTACACGTATATTTTCTCCATCCTCTATGGAGCTCATGATTATATCAACTCCCAGATCCATATCCATCATAAGGTCAGGCTGATGAGTGCTTTCCAGCGTACCAAACAGGTAGCTTTCATAATCTTCAATGGTTTCCACATCCCTGTTTCTTATAACACGGGCCACCACAGGGTCTATTCCAAAACGAGCCGATAAGGCATTAAAATCTGCTTTTTTTGAATATATCCGCCAATCCTGATGCATAAATTATTCTCCAATCAAAAAGTGTGTCAAAAGAATATCCCCTTTGACACACTTTATTATAGCTTAATTTAGATTATTTGGCTACAGCAGCCTCTTCCTTTTTACCTATATGCTTTCTGAGCCACAGCCACAGTGGTCCGGTTATGCAGATAGATGAATAGGTACCTGATACAACACCCACCATAAGTGTAAATGTGAATTCCTTAAGAGAGGCAACACCAAGGATGTAAAGCATCAGTATTGTAAGGAATGTAGTCAGGTTTGTATATATGTTACGTGTGAAGGTCTGTGAAATACTTGTATCAACTATTTCAGTATAACCAACCTTATCAATATTCATTGACTTCAGATTCTCTCTGATACGGTCAAAGATAATAATTGATGAGTTGATGGAGTAACCTACTATCGTAAGCATACAAGCGATAAATGTACCACCAACTGACAGATACATAGCCGCATAAGCGAAGAACACAAACATTACATCGTGGATAAGTGCAAGCACGGCACTGGCACCAAATCTCACATCATTAAATCTTATAGCGATATAGATAAGCATGAGAATAGATGCAATAACAACGGCGAGAACCGCATCTCTCTGAGTTTCCTGACTGATAGTGCTGGAAATGTTTTCAGAGTCGATCTTGTCATCTGTAATATTAAATGTTGACTTCAGTTTTTCAGAAAGCTCTTTACGCTTGCTCTCGTCAAGGTTTACTGACTTAAATACAACCTGATTTGAATTATCAACAATCTGTATCTGAATCTTGCTTGAGTCTATTCCTATCTCATCAAATACAGGAAGAACATCTGACTCAACCTTCTGAAGACTATACTGCTCATTAAATGTAACTGAAGTAGAAGTACCGCCACTGAACTCAAGTGAGTAATTAAGTGTGCTTCCACGACTAGCTGTTCCTTTATTTATGAAGAGGAATGCAAGAGCTGCTACTATGATAATAGCAGAAAATGTACCTGCATATCTGAAGCCCTTTGAATACTTTGTAATCTTTGGACTCTTAGCTGCACCATAGAGCTTCTTGTTAACAAGACCTAATGAAACAAATGCATTAAGCAGGAATCTTGTAATAACAAGTGCTGTAAACATAGAAAGTATGATACCAAGGATAAGAGTTCTAGCGAAGCCCTTAACTGTACCTGTACCCATGATAAGAAGTACAACACCAGCTATGATAGTTGTAATATTACCGTCAATGATGGCTGACATAGCCTTCTCGAATCCGGCCTTAACTGCTGTTTTTACAGTCTTTCCTGCACCAATTTCTTCCTTGATACGTGTGAATATGATAACATTCGCATCCACCGCCATACCAATGGACAGTATGATACCGGCTATACCAGGAAGTGTAAGTGTTATATGAAGTGCGTTCAGGAAGAACAGCTCAAGTATTGTATATACAGAGAGTGCAACTGCTGCTATGAATCCAGGGAATCTGAATACGCAGATCATAAGAAGGAATACAAGGCAAAGACCTATCGCACCTGCTATAAGTGATGTTCTGAGAGCGTCAGAACCGAGCTTAGCACCAACTATCTGAGATGATAACTCTGAAAGAGTAAGTGGCAGTGCACCGATCTTAATAGTATTAGCAAGATTTGAAGCCTCGTCATAATCTGCCATACCATCTATCTGAGCACTTCCTCCAGATATCTGTTCACGAACAGTAGGAGCACTTACTACAGCGCCATCGTATACGATATATACAGGATTTCCTACATTTGCTCCAGTAACATCTGAGAATTTTTTTGCACCTTCATCATTGAACTGAAGTGAAACGATATACTCATCTGCTCCGGTATTCTCCTGAATACGTCCACCCTGGGCATTCTTTACGTCAGAACCTGTAAGTGCTGCTTCATATTCTTCTCCAGCAGTAAACTTCTGATAGTTATCAGGATCCAGGAACTCAAGTTTTCCAGGACGTCCAAGTGAATCAAGGATGTCATTAGGATCATACTTACTTGTATCCACAGGAATTTCAGCAACTATACGTTTGCTTCCCTGTCTGTAAACCTCAGCGTCAGGGCTGTATGTATCAACTCTTCGCTGGAGTTTATCAATAGTAGTATTGATCTCATCATCTGTAGCTCCATCCTCCAGGACTTCATAGGTTACACTGACACCACCCTGCAGATCCAGACCAAGTGGAATATCCTTAGCCTTACCGATAGCATCCTTGCCAAGTCCCTCAAGAACTGCAAAGACACCTCCTGCAGTAAGCAGCGCAAAGATAAGAAGTCCTATAATCGCATTTCTTTTTGCCTTCTTCATGTTGCATCTCCTCTTGTTTTTTGTACATATATATGAAACCCTTTGCAAAGTTCAGAGATAAACTCATAGCTTCGCTCCAAGTGACATATCAGATATATAAATATTTCAGAATGATTAAATGATCATTCCTTATTTTTACAGATACCATTCTCATCAAAGGTATACTGCTTTCCATCAATCGTAATGGTTTTCGAGGTTGGATATGCACCTGATGTATCCTTGTACATCCATCCTGCATCTGTCTTCTTCCAGGACGCATTACGCTTGTTATTTCTGACACCATTCTTGTCCAGATACTTACCGTCAACCCATTCGTTTTCAGCACGGGAACTATCCTTCTTGAAGTAATACCATTTATTATTCATCTGCTTCCAGCAGTTCTTCAGCGCAAATCCATTATGATCGAAGTAATAATTCTTCTCGTCTATTCTGACCCAGGTATTTCTGGCACGCCATCCAGAAGTATCACCAAATGTAAGCTTGCCCTTTACCTTCTTCCAGGAACCAATGGCCTTCTTCTTCTGTTTACCCTTGGCATTATAATAGAGTCCATTCAGCCACTCTTTCTTATGACGGGACTTTTCAATGGTCAGAGTTTTCTCCGCAGTTATACCATTTGGAGTGGTCGCGGTAATGGTTATATTTCCTGCTTTTAAAGCCTTTACTTCACCATTTTCACTGATCTTTGCGATCCTCTTGTTAGATGAAGTCCACTTGACACTTACACCCTCCGCCTCAACAGGGGTAACAACCACATGAAGATCCATCAGCTGACCTTCTTCAAGAGTAGTCTCAGCCTCATGATCCAGCTGAAGTGAAGTAATAGACTGATTTATCACATGTATACTGGTAAGCTTTTCTACTGTAGCCTTTGTAGCCTTACCATTCTTCTTACCGATATTGTATGCCTTCTGGAATTTCTTTACAGCCTTTTTGGTTATAGGGCCATAACTTCCATCTACCTTGAGTCCGGCATTATTTACATTATTCAGTGCAGTCTGCAGCCACATAACTGCATCATTACCTGATTTTGCAGTTATCTTCCCAGTCTGCAGCGTATAAGGATATCCCGGATTTGTCTTCTTTGCCTCTTCCTCTGCCGCAGCAGTCTCATCAGGACTTGGTGTAGCAGTCGGTGTCGGTGTTGTTGTTGCTTCAGGATCCGGTGTAACTGATGGAACCGGTGTCTCTGGAAGTGCCTGCGGAACAACATATCCATCCTTAGTAATATAACTATATGGAACTCCATTTAATATGGTTGGAGCTATAACAGCAACAATAGTTGTTGAATTCAAATACCAGGAAAGGCTGTCACAGATTACACCTGTCCTTGAATTTGAAGAATGAATTATTTCCTTATTTCCATTGGCATCTACAGAACCTATACCTACATGTCCCGGCTTTCCGTTACCGTCAGGATTTGTAAGCAGCAGATAACCTGGCTGTACTACATCGGCAGTGTTGCCCACATATACGCCAAACTTTGAATAATTATCGTACATATCATAACTTGATCTGATACTGTAGGTGTCAATAAAATCAAGTCCGTGTCTTTTGTAAATAGCACACACAAAGCCTGAACAGTCTGCTCCCTTTGACAGGTCAGTTCCACCCCAGACATATGGAGTAACACCTATCCAGCTCTTTGCATCACTTACTATCTCTGCACCTGTCGCCGCATATACACCTTTTCCTTTACCCAGGTTTAATGACGGAAGCGCAGTAACCACCATTGCTGTTATCAATATAACTGACAGTATTTTTTTTGTTATTTTCATACTTATTTCCTTTTCAATACATTATGACATCCGAACATATTAATTCCTGTCATCCAAAAAACAACTATTATAAATAAGTCTGTCTATACCCTTCCAAATACATTTTTACCTTCAAACAGCAACCTACATTGTAACATTTACGTTTATTATAGTAAAGTATTTTTTTATATGAGCCATTTTGCGCAAAAAAGGAAAACATAGCTTCCTATCATTAAACAAGGGGATGTGAATATCACATCCCCTTAAAGCCTTTTAAACCATATCTGCTTTGCAAATCGTCATATGCTGTTAATTAATCGTCTCTTCTTCGTTTTGCTGCAGCTATAAGGAGTGCTGCTATCGCACCGATGAGGATTACTGCGCCTCCAATAATGAGCCAGATAAATCTATTACCATAATGGAAGTCCATAGTAATTGATGACTTGTTTCCGGCACCATCACTGGCTGCTGCCTCGAGATGATATTTACCTCTCTTGTCAACATTTACCTGACACTTGTTATCGGATACAACTACTGCTTCTCCGTTAACAGTTACATAGTCCAGATAATCATCATCTACTTCAACGCTGACCTCAACGAGAGTAGCTTCCTTCAGATATGCTCCGTCTTCAGCGCCTGTAACGATGATATTTGGAGCCATCGTATCAAGTACAAATGTGAATTCCTTCTCTGCCTTATGGCCCATCTCATCTGTAGCTTCAATTCTGAATACATGTGTTCCGTCTGAAAGCTCACTTACGCCATCATACTCAACACCATCCATATAAAGCTTAACATCACAAACTGTAAGGTCAGTAACCAGCTCATCAAGTGATTTCTCTAACTTGAACTCGCTGACCTTTGTTCCATCATACTGATCCAGAGATTCAATAACTGGTGGCTTTGTATCGATAGTGAAGTGGATAGTCTTTGTATCCTTATTTCCAGCCTTATCAACTGATGAAACGGTTATGTCATAAACTCCGTCTTCCTTGAACATCTGCTTGAGATTTGCAATCTTAGCACTTGTCGTAGGGAACTCTTCGAAGTTAATATCTGTTGATGTTCCACTTATATCAGTCTTTGTTCCGGAAAGTGTTACCTTGTTTGTCAGATAGAAGGTCTCATCTACCTGGATACCAAGCTCAACATCCTTCTCAGTCTTATCATAGTTCTTAACACCTGAAAGTGTTATAACCGGCTTTGAACCATCAAGTATGAATGTATAAGTCTCACTAGCCTGATTTCCAGCCTTATCAGCTGCTGAGAATACGAATCTGTATTCACCGTCATCCTCATATTTATCAGTCTTAGTGTCGTTTGAACTCTTCGGCATGAAGTCGATAGTCTTTACATGTGATTCTCTTGCACCATCCACCTTCTTATATACTTCAATCTTACTTGAAGACATATCGTTGTAGAATGGCTCCTTGATGTTAAATGTAACATCTACGGCAGTTGTTGAAGCTCCATTCTTTGCATCACTTGTAATGCTGAGCTGTGGAGCAGTTCTATCAACTCTGAACTGAACGCTCTTAGGCTGACTTTCATTTCCTGCCTTATCAATTGCTACATATTCGATCTCATAATCAGCTTCATTTGCAAAGCTTTCTGAGCCTTCCTGAACCTTTGCAGTGTTAACAGTTGTTCCACCACCAGGTGCAGTTATTTTAGCTGTTCTTGTCAGATCATCCGGATCCTTATAAGTATCTACTACTGATACTCCAACTGTTCCTGATGAATTCATTGATACACCAGAACCATCTGTAGCTGCAGAACCATTTACTGATGTTACAACCTGAGGAGGTGTCTTATCAATGTAGAAATCAAGGATCTTCTGACCACTTACGTATCTTGTTATATTTCCGGACTTGTCCTCAAGAACCATCTTGATTACATGATGTCCTTCACCTGTTACGCTTACTGAACCCTTTCCATAACCGTTCTTTTCTGTCCAGTCAGGGATAAGTTCCTCGTCTCCATCTGTAATAGTTACCTGATCTATATCATAATCAAAGTAATTAAACTCTATGGAAACATTTGTCTTATAATACTGACCATAAGTATAAACTTCCTGGTCCTTACGTGCCTTGAACTTTCCAAGCTTATTCTTGTAGGTAGCATTGAACTGCTTGAACTTAGCCGGCTTATCAGTCTTAATATACATATTTCCGAGAGGCTTTGATTTATCGAGATAGAAACCTATAGTCTTGGTTCTCTCGTTTCCAGCCTTATCAACTGCCTTATAAACCAGTTCATACTTACCCTGTTTAGTAAACTTGAATGGTCCTGTACCCTGCTTTGTCTCTACACTCTCGTTTCCGTCATATCCGGAATAACGAACTGTTACAGAGATGTCATCATCATCCAGGTTCTTATCCTGTACAACTACATTTGAGAATGTATTTGTAGCAAAATACTTATCCTTATCTGTATATTCCTTGGAATTTACTCTTGTAGTAAGCTTTGGCTTTGTTCTATCTATCATGAAGGTCTCAGCTGTTGTAGCTGTGTTGCCTGATAAATCTCTGGCAGTTACTGCTATAACATGCTTCTCTTCTGAAGTAGTTGAATAAGTTCCTGTAGTCTTACCACCTGAGCTAGCCCATGATACAGCTACTGTCTTTCCGTTATCTGTTACTGTAACATTTGCAGGAAGTACTGTAGGATCTGTTATTTCAATGGACATATCAACACTGTCTGTGTTGTAGTAGCCAGGAATCTTAGGATACTTTGTTGTTATATTTATCTTTGCTACAGGACTTGTCTTATCCATAGTAGCTCCGATAGAAGCAGATGCTTCATTTCCGGCTTTATCTCTTACGGTATATGTAATAGTATAAACGCCTTCTTCACTAAGTTCATAAGGACCCTTGCCCTTTGCGGTCTCAGTCACCTGAGTTCCATCAAATGCTGTACGTGTAATTGCTACATTAACATCTGAGGTATCCTCATTAGCATCGCTTACACCAACAGATGTAGTTATAGGTGAATTGTAGAATCCTGCACCACCTGTATAAGCAGCATTGTTGATCATTGTGTTAAGAACCGGAATAGTCTTATCGATAGTGAAGCTTACCTTCCAAGAACCGGTTCTGCCACCATCATCGGTAGCCTTTACTGTAAGAGCATAAACCCCCTCTGTAGTAGCGGTAAGAACACCTGTGTAGCCAGTACTTGTCTGTGTCCACTCAGCATTTACATTCTCACTGCCTGTTCCAGTTATCTCTATGTTTGACTTATCCAGATTAGAGTCTGTAATAGTAACATTAACTGTTACGTTCTCCTTGAAATCTGTAGGGAATTCACTCTTTACAGGTGTATTCTCTATAGATCCTGTTATAACTGGATCGCTGTCATCTATCTTAAATGTAGCGGTCTTTGTGTCTGAATTACCAGCCTTATCCTTTACTGTAAAGGTAACTGTATATTCCTTGGTAGCATCAAGCTTTGCTCCGAATAATTCGCTGAACTTCTTTCCACTCTCACCCATATCTGTGATAGTCTTAGTAATACTACCATCTGAAATAGTAAGGTTTCTTCCATCATCAGCAAATCCACTGGCTCCTGCTTCTGTAGCAGTAAACACTATCTTAGGATCACTTGAAAGAACACCACTAACTGACTCAGCGTCTTTTCCATCAATGGTAAGAGTTGCTGTAGGAGCCTGTCCATCAACCAGATATACTGCTGAATACTGCTCACTTACATTTCCGGCCTTATCCTTAACCTTAAATGTAACTGTTGTTCCTGCTTCTGTTTCTGAATCTTTAACCTTTGCAGAGAACTTTCCTGATGCATCAGGTGTATAGCTTAACTGATCTGTTCCTGTAGCTTCTACAGTTGAGATTCCTGAAGAAACTCCCTGATCAGATACTGTGACATTAATTGTCAGAGATGAATGCCATACATTATCTACTGCTTCAACTCCTGCCTTATCAGGATCTGTTATATCTACATTTCTTATCTGCTGATCTGCAGACTTCTGATAACCGTTTACGTTGGTTGCTGTGAAATCAATAACATATTTTGCTGAAACAGTATCATCGAAATCATACTTAAATACATAAGTATACTTTCCATCTGTTACTGAATCACTCTTCTTTGTTAATGTGCTTACTGTAGGAGCAGCGCCATCAACGCTTATGCTTACTGTTGTATTTGCTTCGTCAAGTTCTACTTCGGAAACTACTGTGTACTCTAATGTACCCTTCTTTGAACCACCGTCCCAGATGAAGAATTTCTCTTCTGTTGCTCCGGATGGTGTGTAGCTCTGACTTATAGTAATTGCTTCGTTAAAATATTTAACCTTTATAGTATACTCGCTGCTTCTTCCTGCTTTATCTGTTACTGTTACAGGAATCTCAACATTTCCACCTGAAGTCTTTGTTGTATCTGCAGGTAATGTGTATGAATAAAGTCCTTCTGATAGAGATGCCTCAGCACCATTAATTGTTACACTCTGAATTCCACTTCCGGCTGAACTATTATCACTCTGAAGGTCTTCAGCAGATATAACGATAGAAGCATCCTTCATGCAGGTAATTGCATTTGGTACAGTTACTGTTCCACTTTCAGGTGAAAGATTAGAACCACCGTAAGAGCCATAACCTGTCTGCTTTACAGAAGCTTTCTTAAGTGCAGGAGCTGCATCATCATAGAATACTGTAAATGCATCAGATACAGCCTTTATACCATAATCACTTTCTGCCTGAATCTTGAAATAGTTATTTCCAGGATTAAGGGCTACATCATCAAAATTTGCTGTTGCAGGAGTTGCACTTAATGTATTTGTAGCAATAGGATCTCCTGATATGCTGGCACTTGCACTAGCTACCTTGTAAAGATCAGCCTTTGTAATAATTGCTCCTGAACCGGTTCCTGTCTCTGCAGTAATTCCGATAGATGTTGTAGCATCCTTAACATCTCTGGTATCAGCTTCTTTACCACCGATCGTTCCCTTAGATAAAACAGGAGTTCCATCACCATAATTTACAGTAATAGAAATTGTATCGGTAGCGTCTCCATCAGCTGCAGTTACAGTATAGGAATGATCCTCACCATTATTATCTACTGTTCCCGGTATAGTAAAACTATATCCATCTTTATCACCAGATACCGAAATAGTTGCTTCTCCGGTTACTGTAGGTGTTATGTTTTTATCTGTTGAAAAGCTTACTACTATATCCTTCTTTGGATTCTGCTTTGCAGTTCCTCCAGGGATTGTTATAGCTTTATCTCCGGTTGCTGTACTTCCACTTATTACACCAGCAGGTGCACCATCTATGGAAACATTTACGGAGGTATCATTAATTACATAGAAATTTCTGGTTAATGTAGCAGTCTTAGTGCTACTTATTACCTTATCCTCTTTAGCCGCTGAATCTTCAAGAGATACAGTCTTAGTTACTACATACTCTCCATCACCGGCCGGAGTCTTATCTGATACGATAGCGCTGTTTACATCTGAAAGAGTACCAGAAGAAACTAAGCTTTCTCCATCCTTTGTAAGAGAATATGCTATTTTTCCATAATAGAATGTTTTTCCCTCATCAGCTTTGCTTCCATCAGAATCTGCAAAGGAAGCTGATTTAGCTGAATTATCAAGTGAAGGTGTAATGTCTGATATTCCATAACTGCTTAATGTTATTTTAGCCACTTCAATTACATCAGTTGCAGCAATTGAAAGTGATGAACTGATATCAGGATTACCTTCCTCGCTGGAAAGACACTTAACAAATGTATCAGTAACCTTAAGAGTAGCACTAGCTGCTTCTGCGGCAGAAGTAAGCTTACCATCAGTAGCGCCCGCCCACTCAGCTGCACGTGTATAATACTTAACTGCACTGATTTCTTCGATTACATCTTCGTCTGCATATTCATCATCTGCAGGTTCTGTAAGCCTGTAAACTACAGAAGAATCTGCTGCGATAGTAACCTTCCAGACAGTATCTATTTCCTTTGTTATCTCGGATGAGTTATATACTGATGCATCAGGAAGTGTAAATTCTATACCAGTCGCAGGTACATTTACAGTAAATGAATTATCGGATAATCCTTTCTCAAGATCTATTTTCGTACCTATCTGATCCAGATATGTAGCATCTGTCGTAGATACAGACAGGGGAGCATCAGCCTTTACCTTATCGTTCCGGTGGCTTATATAAACAACCGAAAGCACCATAACCACAGCCATGATTATGGCAAAGGCTCTGAGATATAATGGCTTTCTCACCCTTTCCTTTCTTCTTTTTATCTCCATCCCTTTTCTCCTCTCCGTTACTTGGATTCGAACTGTTTTATCTGTTCTATAAACTTTCATCTGTATGCACTATGGTTTCGCTATACAGAACTGTTATTCCTTCAATATTCTTTGGACCTGACCTTACGGAATCCTCTCCCGGAGTCATATCTGACCTCAGAACTGCGGTCATCTCTGGGTTATAGGTTCCATATATCTCATTCTCAGCAAATTTGCTTCCCATATCTGTTGCAAGAACGTCTGTGGTGTATTCCTCAACATTCTCTTCAGACTCATCATCATCGTCATCATCTGATATTGATACAGGTGTGCTTCTCAGAATATCAGTAGCTTCTTCATCCTCGGCATGTACTCCTACGTCTGATGATTTCAAAACATCTGTAGAATCATCTTCTTCATCATAGCTTTCAGCCGTTTTATTCTCTGATGAGTAACTACTTACCGAACCATCGGCAGACAAAACATCAGTTGCCTGTTCTTCTTCAAGAACGGAGGTTGTCTCCTCTCCTGATTCCTGCTTCTTCTTTGATTCGTTATAGGTGAGAACTTCTGTTGACTCACTCTCAACATCTACTGCAGCGCTCTTCTCTTTTTCCTTTTCACGAGCTTTTTCAGCCATCGCCCTAGCCGCTTCAAGTCTTGCATCATTTGCAGCCTTAGCAGCCAGAGTTTCTGAAGCATCGCTGTTTCTCTTTTCATCCTTCTTACGTCCAAAACGAGGAACGTCTTTCAGGAGTCCGCTTCCTGTTCCAAGGTCTCTGACCTTTACGAAGCTTCCTTTTCCTCTCTTACCTACGTTAGCTCTTTCACCGCTTCGAATTTCTTCGATAGCTTTCTTCTGCGTCTTTCCTGTTATAATTCCGATAGCCTTCATTACTTCCAGCTTAAAGAATAGGATTACAGATGCTGCAAGGAAGAGAATAAATAATACTAATCCGCCATAAAACATTATATTGAATATCATTTAATCACTCTCCTTCCCCAGACTACCATCTTTAAGTCCACTCATAACAGAGGAACGCTTAATCCAGTTAGGATTGCTTTCAATACCGCTTATCTTACTTCCGGCATCATACACTTCAAGTATCTGTTTCTTCTGTGTTGCTGTCCATTTGCCGGGATCCTGCTCTTCTTCCTCAAACTTTGTATATAAGAAATTCAGATGTTCTGAATATACCTTAATGGCGTTCTCGTTGTTTTCTCCCATATCAGCTTCAGCTTTTTTGTATGTATCGATAGCTGCGTCCATGTCACCCAGATTTGCATTTAATTCTGCTATACGGCACATTGCATTCACATAACTGGAAATGTAACCCTTGCTGCTCTCTGTTTCAGGTGGTTCACTGATGTTTACCTTACCCTGAATCTGTGCAACTACTTCCTGTGAATAATTAAGCGCAAGTTTGTAATTAGCTTCAGCATCACCTTTTTCTGCAAGTGAATAATATATTTCTGCCAGATCGTTTATGTATGCATAGTAAAAATCTGCCTGTTCCTCGCCGCCATAACCTTCTATATCTTTTATGGCCTGGCTCATAACTGCCTCTGCCTGCTCAGGAACTCCATCAGATGAAAGATATGTTACATATATCTTTCCAAGCGTCTGATAATTCTCAAACTTCTGCTTGTTGTCATTTGACAGATTCTTTTCATTATAAGTAGCAAATCCATTTACCTTGTCCATCAGTTCATTTACATTTACATTTGTACTGGACATGATGAGGGAAATGCTTCCGTAGTAGTCTGCAAGCTCACTATAATCAGGATCCTTGTCATCTACCATATTGAAATACTTGGTTGCTGCACCATAATCTCCCACTTCTGTGAAGTAGGTGAGACCCATTTTATAAAGTACTTCATTATTTTTATCAACATTGGCGTAACCATTCTTTATACGATTGGCTACTACATTAAGTCCGTCTGTAAGAATTAACTCTTCTGCTGAATTTGCATCCTTAGAGGAATCGATGTAAAGATCTATAAACTTTACATAGGCTTCAGCATCTTCACCAGAAAGTTCAAAAGCATTCCTGTACTCTAATGCAGCAAGGGAATATTTGCTTTCTGACTTGTAATCATTTCCCTGCTCTATGTAGGAAATGTAGTTAGCTGCTGCTGCCCTGTTCATACCTACTTTTCCGCCAATTGCAATAATTCCGAAAAGAACTGTAAGTCCTGCACTAAGGGCAAAGAGTTTAACCTTATTTCTGTTAGCATTTATATAACTTTCATCCAGCTCGGTATAATGCTCGAGAGCATATATAAGCTCTGAACATGACTGGTATCTGTCTTCTGGATTTGGTTTGGTACACTTAAGGATGATCTCTTCCAGACCAGTGGAAAGGGATGGATTGACCTGTCTGATCGGGACCATTTCATATGGAGGTTCCTGAGGATTCTTTCCAGTAACCATGTGATAAAGTGTAGCACCCAGATTGTATATATCTGTTCTGGCATCTGTTTTATAGATACCACGTCCCTGGGCATCACCAAACTGCTCCGGTGCGGCATAACCTCTGGTACCAAGAGCTGTCGTGTCAGCATTATTTTCTATATCGTAAGTCTTTGCTGTACCGAAGTCGATAAGCTTTACGCCACCGTCCGGCTTCAGCATTACATTTGAAGGCTTCATATCACGATAAATAATTGGCGGATTCATAGAATGAAGGTAATCCAAAGCAGAAGCAAGTTCCAGGCCCCAGTCTATAACTTCGTCCTGTGAAAATGCTCCAACTTCCTTCAGTTTATCTGCCAGGTTTTCACCTTCTATGAAATCCATTACTACGCAGATAGTACCGCCATATTTAACGATATCTATGATACGTGGAATAACCGGATGGTCTACATCCTTAAGAATATTAGCTTCTCGCTCAAGACCTTTAAGAAGAATTTCAGTACTCTTGGAGCCATCATTCTTGATTTCCTTAACGGCAAGCTGCATATTCATTCTGTTATTACGAGCCAGATACACGGTGGACATACCACCTTCACCGATCTGTTTCAGTATCTCGTATTTTTCATCAATTACTGTGCCTTCTTTTAACATGTTTCATCCCCAATTGTTTATTGTTTTACCCATAATTATATGTAGAAATACGGTAGGTTGCTTCCAAATTTATCGCCAAAACCCGTGCTTCGCACTTCTGTCTGCTTCGCAGACGTTTTGTCGATGTCATTTGGCAG
>CACZOE010000315.1 GCA_902782695.1 uncultured Lachnospiraceae bacterium
GTATACTGATCAACCTGAGGCTGCTGCTGCGCTGCGTACTGATCAGCCTGTGGCTGCTGCGGTGCTGCGTACTGATCAACCTGTGGCCGCTGCGGTGCTGCGTACTGATCAGCCTGTGGCTGCTGCGGTGCTGCATATTGATTCTGCTGTGGCGCCGCATACTGATTCATACCATATTGATTATCATCACCAAACTGATCCATAGGCTGTGAAACCGGTCTAGGATAAGAAACCGGCGCCTTCTTCTTATTATTTGCAATAATAAGAGCAACAACACAGATAACTATACCAACTACTGCAAGTATTCCACCGATAACAAGTGGCCAGTTAATAAGTGAGAATTCAGCATGAATTCCTTCACCTGGTTTTAATGCAAGAAGGTCCCACTCAAGGGTTTTTCCACCATCAGACACAGTAGTCGCATTACTACTTATCGCCTTAGTAGGAACCTTAAGTGTAAATGTCATGTAACCTCCAGAACTTTTAAGACTGTTAACATATTCAGAAGAATCCGCGGTTTCTTCATCTCCTCCCAGATCCCAGTCAAACGAATATTTGAATCCCTTCTTTGTAACTTTACATGAAGAACTGTCCATTAATCCATTTGTCTGATCTGTATCTCCCATCTGATCTGAGAATTCATTAAAGTCCATATTTTTCTTTGTACATATGAAACCAATATAATCATCCTCATTATAGGATTCCACTTCCCATCCCTCAGATTTTAATTCGTCATATGATTTTTCCATATCACTCTGATCGGTGTCAGAACCATCTACACTCTGCATAGCATAGAGCATGGATACATCGGCCTTACCATTACTCTTTACTTTAACAGTTGTATTAAATCTGATACAACCGGTAAAACATAGAACGCATAAAGCCATCATGATAGTTAATAATACTTTTTTCATAAAACCCCCTATTTACTAATAACTCTGTTTATCAGTTACAATTATGCTATTTTTCAGTCAATGTATAAAAACATTAAAACTTAAGCATTTTAGTCATAGTAACATATATCAAGTAAATGTGTCAAAAAAGAAAAAACCTCCGGTCTAAGTTTAAATCTTCTACCGGAGGATTATGATATACAAAATTCATATATAAACTATTACTTAAAATTTTTTAGTATGATAGAAACTATATCCTTTGCACTTAGTTTACTGCCAGGTGCTTTGGACTGTATCTCATATATGATAGGCTGAAGTCTGGTCATAAGCTTCTTAACAGTTTCAGATTCGAGGGATTTTTTAACCCACTCAACATCATTTGCTGATTTAGCCCCGGTATATATCTGTTCGAAAACATATACACATCCTTCTCCAAGGGCAGCTACTATAGTACCTGCAACTATCGCATTTAAAGCTTCAGCAGCAAGATTTATTCCAGGAATCCCATTTAAAACCCCGAGAGCAGTTTTTCCTATAACGCCTGCCGCCCCAGCCTCTATCATGGACTGGAAAAGTCCTGATTTTTCATCAAACTGCATATCAAAGATTTTAGCCAGACTCTTAATCTCTGCCACCTCAAGAGGTGTAAGCAGGGCTCCATCTGAAAATGGTATAGGAGAAAGACCAATGGTTGCCGCAGCCAGAGTTGATGCACCCACAAGTGTATGAGCCATCATTCGTTTATTTACCAGCTTATACCTTCCGATATCCTGTCTCGCCGCTATAAACCCTTCAGGCATATAAAAATCCGTAGCCATCAGAAGCTCATCAAGACCATATGGAATTACATTTATATTCTGGTCAATCTTATAGGTACTGGCAACTACAGGAATAATTGCCTTCAGATTAAGGCTGGCTTTTGAATTCTTTGCAAAAGCCTCCTGAACCATATTTACATTCTCTTGTCTTTCAACCTGAGAATAAGACTTGGTAATGACTACAATTATCGGAACACTCTGCCAAAAGGACGTAGATTTAAGAAACATATCTACATTTCTTTTAGCGAATCTTTTCGAAGTGCCATCAATACAATACCAGATCATATTTATCTGTCTGCTCTGGTCGTCCCGTTTAATAGCTTCCTTTGACCATTTCTTTATAGCATTGATCGCCTTCACCTGATTCATGTAGCCATACTCAAACCCGACAGTGTCTATAAGTCTGAAGCCAAGTGCAGGCCCATCATAGAGGCGAAGCTCTTTTGTCACCTCAGTCTGAAAATCTTTGTCAGCAAAAAGAGTTCTGATCAAAGTTGTTTTTCCGACGCCTGAATTACCGATCACAACCACATTGGGTTTTAGTATCGGAATGTTCTGTACGAAAATATCTCCCCTTGTATCCATATATTAACCCTCATTAATCCTGAGCCAATTACATGAAGCACATCACCTAAATCAGTTTTGTAAGTATTTCATTGCTTCTTGCCACAAACTTTGTAAGTTCATCAGCAGTAAGAGGCTTATTTGCAAGAACAGCAAGGTCGTAAAGCTGGCAGCATATAGTATCTGTCATTTCTCCTTCCGGATTATCAAGAATGTATTTAACCAGCTGATTGTTTGAATTAAGAACAAGAGTCTCGGAATTTGCACCAAAGTCCATTCCCATGCCACCCATTCCTGCGTCAGCATACATTTTCATCATCTCTGCCATACGACGATCAGCTTCAGACTGAGTAAGCATGGATGAAACGCTCTCATCCTTAAGAGATTCAACCTTGATTTTAATATTATCATTATTTAAAGCTTTTTTAAACACTTCAGTAAGAGAATCTGTAAACTTCTTCTCATCCTCTTCTGTCAGAGCCTCACCCTTAAAGCTGGAGCTGACATCAGAGTCAATTCTCATAAATTTAACCTTATCATCACGAGCTTCCATCATGGTAATGTAAGGGTTATCTATGTTATGAGTCAGATAAATAGCATCTATTCCCTCATCCTTGAACATTCTTATATAATTTGCCTGAGTCTCTGCATCTGAAATGTAGTAAACCTGATTTTCATGGCTTTCTTTTGCAGTCTCAAGATACTCAGGAAGAGTAATGTACTTATCCTCAAGGTTTTTAAATATCATGTATTCCTTCATTTTTTCGTCAAATTTGTTGTCTCTCAGACAGCCAAACTTAATGAATGGACTCAGGTCATCCCAGAGGTTCTCATAATCTTCCTTATGATTCTTGTACATTCCAATAAGCTTGTCAGCAACCTTCTTTGTTATATAATCAGAGATTTTTGCAACAAAACCATCATTCTGAAGTGCACTTCTTGATACATTCAGAGGAAGATCCGGACAATCAATTACACCCTTTAATACAAGAAGGAATTCAGGAATAACTTCCTTGATATTATCAGCAACGAAAACCTGGTTATTATAGAGCTTTACAGTTCCCTCCAGCTTATCCATGTTCGGATTGATTCTAGGGAAATATAAGATTCCCTTCAGGTTGAAAGGATAATCCATATTCAGATGTATCCAGAACAGAGGTTTCTTGAAATCAAGGAATACATGCTGATAAAAGTCTATATAATCCTCATCCTTACAATCAGCAGGAGCTTTAGTCCAAAGAGGATGGATATCATTAAGAGGTTTTGGAGCATCCTTATCTTCCTTATCAGCCGCTTCATCAGTTGTATCACTATCTTCTGAAGCATCCTCAGAAGCATCTGCCTGATCCTCTACTGTATCAGAACCGCCACCAATCAGATCATCTTCCTCAGCCTGAGCCTTTTTCTTAGCTTCCTTCTTTTCTTCTTCAACAATCTTAGCCTCAGCTTCGATTTCCTTATCAACTGCTTCTTTAGCCTTATCTTCATTTATGTAATAAATCTCAACAGGCATAAAGGAGCAATATTTATTAATTACTTCTTTAACTTTAAACTCGTTACAAAACTCAAGGCTGTCATCAGCCAGGTAAAGTGTGATAACAGTACCTCTTGTGTTCTTATTTCCTTCTGCTATCTCGTAGGTAAGACCACCATCACTTTCCCAGTGAACACTTTCTGCTCCATCCTGATATGAAAGAGTATCAATGGTAACCTTATCAGCAACCATAAATGCAGAATAGAAACCAAGTCCGAAATGACCTATGATCTGCTCACTCTGATCCTTATCCTTATATTTCTCAAGGAAATCTGCTGCTCCAGAAAAAGCGATCTGATTGATATACTTCTCAACCTCTTCCCTGGTCATACCTATACCATTATCTTCAAATGTAATAGTCTTCTCCTTAGGACTTGAGGAAACAGTAACTTTATACTGCACATTATCCTCAACCTCTGCTTCTCCCATTGAATCAAGTCTCTTCAGCTTTGTTATGGCATCCACACCATTTGAAATAAGCTCACGAATAAAAATATCATGATCAGAATATAACCACTTCTTGATTATAGGGAAAATATTCTCACTATTAATTGATAGATTTCCTCTTTCTGTTGCCATTATAATACGCCTCTTTTCGTTTTTTATTATTTGATATACCAGACAGGCATATCCACTTATAATCTTATACAAATGATAATGATAGTACCAAACATAATATATGTCAATAAAAAATTAGCACTCTA
>CACZOE010000316.1 GCA_902782695.1 uncultured Lachnospiraceae bacterium
GTAATGAAGCTGAAGCTTCTGTCTGCGTAAACTGTGATAACTACAGGGATGATCATATCTCCCATGCTTGCTGTTCTATCGTTGAACTGCTTTGTGAAATCAACGATATTAACACCATGCTGACCAAGAGCAGGTCCAACAGGTGGTGCCGGAGTTGCCTTTCCTGCAGGTATCTGTAACTTAATGTAACCTTCGACTTTTTTAGCCATTTTTTATTCCTCCTTCGTGGTAATTTGCGGGGCTTTTCACCCCTTCCACTTATATAAACTGTCTGGTCAGGACAGTTTAAAGCTTTTGAATGTCGTCGAGACCGATCTCGACTTCTGTAGAACGTCCGAAAATATCCATATCAATTGTAACAGTCTGCTTTGTACGGCTGATAGTCTTGATATTTCCTACTGTTCCCTCCCATGCGCCGGAAATAACCTTTATCATATCTCCTATCTCAACGTCAATCACGATATCCGCTGACTTAACGCCGAGCTTACGCATCTCAATCTCTGTAAGTGGTACCGGTTCAGATCCCGGTCCAACAAAGCCTGTAACACCTCTTGTATTACGAACAACGTACCATGTAACATCGTTCTTTATCATATGTACAAGAACATATCCAGGGAATATTTTCTTTGATATAGTCTTTTTTACACCATTCTTGACTTCCACGGTTTCCTGAACAGGAACCATAACCTCAAACATCTGATCCTGAAGTCTTCTGTTCTCAATGGTTTTCTCTATATCTGCTTTAACTTTATTCTCGTAGCCGGAATACGTATGTACCACATACCAGTGTGGTTCATCGTCACCCTGCTGCTTTATATTTGCAGACTTTATACGGGGAGCTTCTTCCTGAGCCTCCACTGATTCCTCAGCCGCCTCGGCTGTCTCCTCAGTTACTTCCTCAGCAGTATTTAACTCCTCCTGGTCCAGATTCTTTTCATCCGCCATGTTATCACCGCCTACCATATAAATTGAAGTGCAAGATTCAGTAACCAGTCAACAACCACGATAAGTGCTCCAAGGAGAACTGCTGACACAACAACAACACTGGTTTCTTTTGCCAGCTGAACTTTGCCGGGCCATGTAATCTTGCCGAACTCTATCTTCAGTTCCTGGAACCAGCTTCTCTTAAGAGCAGGTGATGTATCCTTCTTATCTGCCATAATCTTTACCTCTCCTTAGATAAATTACTTGGTTTCCTTGTGATTTGTGTGTTTCTTGCAGAATCTGCAATACTTCTTTGTTTCCATCCTGTCTGGATGAAGTTTCTTATCCTTTGTAAGGTTGTAATTACGCTGTTTACATTCCTCACATGCAAGTGTAATCTTAACGCGCACGGGTTTCCACCTCCATTATATAAATGTGAAATTACAATAAATATTACGTCCGTACGTAAATAGGGTAAACTTCTGATGTACCAGTTGGGACTACTGAAAATGCACACCAAAAGAAGTGCGTACAGAAACGCAAGTGTTAGAATACCATAGCCCATATAGCAAAGTCAAGGAGAATTTATAATCTATTATATTATCCCCAGACCTTTCAGTTCTTCAGCTTTTAACTCTCTATAATCTCCCACTGCCAGACCCTTATCCAAAACAAGGGTGCCCATGGATATCCTCTTCAGGTATTCTACCCTGCAGCCAAGAGCTTCAAACATTCTTTTAATCTGGTGATACCTTCCTTCTGTTATTACAATATGCACCTTAACCGTTCCCGGTATTTCTTTTCCATCAAAATATACATCCAGCGAATCATCATCCAGCACAGTTTTTAGCGTTGCCGGTGCAGTCAACTCATCATCACCGATGTCCACACCTTTTTCAAACTGCTGAGCCGCATCAGAGGGAAGAACCCCTGACACCATCGCCAGGTATCCTTTATCCACATGCTTTCCGGGAGCCAGGAGCCTGTGACTTAGCTGACCATCATTCGTTATAAGTAGAAGTCCCTCTGTATCTTTATCCAGCCTTCCCACAGGAAAAAGGTCCCTTCTCCTGGATGTCTTTATTATATCCATAACTGTTCCAGTAGTTTTATCCCTTGTGGCAGTCACTACCCCGGCGGGCTTGTTCAGCACAAAGTATTCAAACTCTTCAAAGGATGTATCCACTCCCTTGCAGCTGACCTTATCACTGTCAGTATTTATTTTCCGTCCCGGATCTTTTTCTATTTTCCCATTTACTAAAACAGACCCGGAACGGATAAGGAGCTTTACTTCGCTCCTTGTTCCATTTCCAGAGTCTGCCAGATACTTATCAAGTCTTATATTCATATATTTATTCCATTATTTATGAAGAATTAAAATGTAGCTTTAATAAATGCAGCTATTATAACCAGGGTTCCAAGGAGAATACGGTAATAACCGAACACCTTGAAATTATTCTTCTTAATATATCCCATGAGGAACCTGATAACAACTACCGATACTATAAATGCAACAATCATACCAAAGAGCAGTTCAAAGAACTGTGTCGCATTGTAATGGAAACCGTATTTGATAAGCTTCACGATACTCCATCCGAACATAATAGGGATACTCATGAAAAATGAAAACTCTGCAACAACCCTTCTGGATATTCCCATTGTAAGACCGCCGACAATTGTTGCTCCTGATCTTGAGGTTCCAGGAATGATAGCAAGCACCTGGAAAAGCCCCAGTTTCAGTGCATCCATGTAAGTGATCTGACTCATTTTTGTTATATGCGGTGTTCTCTTCTCGTTTCTTTCCTCAACCAGAATAAACAAAACACCGAATACTATGAGCTGAACAGCAATAACAGGTGCATTATGAGCATATTTATCAACCCAGTCATCAAGCAGTAATCCGAAGATTCCCGCAGGTATGGTAGCAACTATGACTTTCAGCCAGAGTAAAAGTATTGGGCGACTGACGCCAACACTTCCAAGTTTTATCTCATTTTTCCATCTTCCATCACGTACTCTTTTTCCGTTCTTTCTGATGGTAGGCACCTTATCATCCTTAATAAGTCTGAAGGGCCAGAGTTTTCCCCAGTACAGATACATAACAGCTATTATCGCTCCCAGCTGTATGACTACGAAAAACATATCTTTGAAATCCTGATCAGCATTTAGCTTCAGAATATCATCCAGAAGAAGCATATGTCCCGTACTGCTTATGGGAAGCCATTCGGTTATTCCCTCAATTATTCCTATGAATATTACCTTCAACAGTTCCAAAAATACCATACCGTTTCCCCTTATCATTAAAGATTCTTCCAGTGAAAAACCTCCTAATCACACACCTTTAACTATAACACTTTAACCTATATCTAACAAGTAAAGTTTTCATCGTTTATTTACACATTTTTTCATATGTAGCTGTTACGGTGTTCACATCCCCCGACTGAACCACCTTTCCTTTTTCAAGTATCAGCGCCTTGTTACATATCTTCTGAACCTGCTCAATGCTGTGGGACACGAATAGCACGGTCACGCCCTTATCCATCAGCTTCATAAGTCTGTCTTCACTCTTCTTCCTGAACTTTGCATCTCCCACAGAAAGCACCTCATCCAGGATCAGCATATCCGGTTCGACTATAGTGGCTATAGCAAACCCAAGTCTTGCCTTCATACCAGAGGAATAGTTCTTCAGCGGAACATCAATAAAATCACGAAGTTCAGAAAAATCTATTATCTCATCAAGCTTTTCATCGATGAATTTATGGCTGTAACCCAAGCAGGCACCATAAAGGTAAATATTCTCAAGTCCGGTGTATTGTGGATCAAATCCGGCCCCCAGCTCTATAAGCGGAGCAAGTATGCCTTTTCTTTCCACGCTTCCCGTACTTGGCTTGAATACTCCGGCTATAACCTTTAGAAGGGTTGACTTACCAGCTCCATTTAATCCAAGTATACCTATACGGTCTCCCTTTTCCAGTTCAAAAGAAACATCCGTTAGTGCCCAGAACTCATTATATATAAGCTGTTTTTTCATAAGGGCAATGAAGTATTCCTTGACCGAATCATGTTTTTCTTTACTCAGGTTGAATTTCATTCCTACATTTTCAACCCTCAAAACTATATCACTCATCCTATATCTCCAGAATAAATTTGTCCTCGTTTTTCTTAAATATATAAACGCCCAAAAGCGTTGCTATCGAACCAAAAAATGTTGCATATATCAGATACTTCATATTAAGGGGATTTCCAAAAACCGCACTTCTGAAGCTTTCAATCACACAGAACAGCGGATTTAACTTCAGCACAAAGCTCCACTTACTTGAAAGAAGTCTGTCAGCCTTATAAAAGATAGCTGATGTATACATTATAAGCATAAGCGCTATGGTCCAGAGATACTCCATATCCCTGAAAAATACACCTACTGTGGAAAGCACGATGCCACATCCCAGGCTCAGGATCAGGAGCACCAGCAGCACCGGAATTGCCTGAAGCAGATAAAGTGTCGGATAAACCCCCAGTACTATGGCAACTATAGCAAGCACGATAAGGGATATTCCAAATATAACAAAATTGAAAAGAATCGATGATAATGGGTAAAGAAGCTTTGGCACATACACCTTCTTGATGATCGAACTGTTAGCTCTGATGGACTTAAGCGCCGCCGTAGTTGACTGCGAGAAAAACCCATAAAGCAGTCTGCCCGAAAGGATGTACACAGGAAAGCTTCTGTCATTTACACCCATGAGAGTTCCAAATACTATGGTCAGAACAACCATGGTAAGAAGAGGTTCCAGGAGTGACCATAAGATTCCCAGATACGATCTTCTGTATTTAAGCCTTATTCCTTTTTTTATAAGCTCTGACAGAATAAATCTGTTCTGCATAAATCTGTCGTTATCCATGGATTTAACACCTCTTAACTAAGTCGTATGTAACGTCAAAATCCCGGGAGGTTCTTCTCCCGGGAAATATATCTATTCTTCAAATGTAACTGAATTCGAAGAGTTCACAAAATCCGCCTTATATTCATTATAAAGCTCCTTGTAACAAGCGAATGTCACAAGCCAGTAATAATCGCCATGATCATAGATACAGCTGTAATATGAATAATCTGTACCCGATACCTTACGACTGTACTGGAAATATGTATAGTCATTTCTGGTTCTAACCTTTGGTGATCCCGGAATGCTGTTAGCCTTGATGTATGCCTCAGCATAATCCTGTGCCGAGCTGACCTCAAGTCCACTCTTCTCTATATCATCCTTGGAGGATTTGATACCCATCGCAAGTCCATCCGGACTGGTGTAGTACCAGGTAGCATTTGCAAGTGTGGATTTCTGATACTCCTTACTGAGTGTAATACACATACCCTCAGACTTCACGACCTGCTCCTGCTCTTCACCACAGGCTGTAAGTGAAAGAAGAAGTATAAATGTTAATAACAAAGAAAGGACTAATCTGTATTTGGTTCTATTCTCTCTTAGCATAATCTTCTTCATAACTTACTACTTTATAACATGTACCCAGCCTTCAGGTGCCTCTATCTTGCACATCTGAATACCGGTAAGTGTATCATACAGCTTCTTGATTGTAGGACCCATATCATCCATTCCGCTTGGGAATGCAATTTCCTTACCGTGATCAACGATTTTTCCTACAGGTGAAATAACTGCTGCTGTTCCGCAGAGACCACACTCTTCAAATGAAGGAACCTCATCAAAGAATACTTCTCTTTCCTCAACTTCCATTCCGAGATACTCTTTTGCAACTACCTCAAGTGAACGTCTTGTAACTGAAGGAAGAATACTTCCCGACTTCGGTGTAATGAACTTGTTACCCTTAATAAAGATAACATTTGCACCACCAGTCTCTTCAACCTTTGTTCTTGTTGCAGGATCAAGATAGAGATTCTCATCATATCCATTATTATGAGCGTCAACTATAGCATGAAGTGACATAGCATAGTTAAGACCAGCCTTGATATGACCTGTTCCATGTGGAGCTGCTCTGTCGAAATCACTTATTCTGATAGTGATAGGCTTAGCACCGCCCTTGAAGTAAGGACCAACAGGTGTAGTGAGTATTCTGAAATGATACTCATCAGCAGGCTTAACACCGATAACTGAATTTATACCAAACATAAAAGGTCTTATATAAAGTGTTGCTCCGCTTCCGAAAGGAGGAACCCAGTCCTCATTTGCCTTTACTACCTTCTCAACAGCATCGATAAATCTGTCCTGTGGGAAAGGTGGCATCTCAAGTCTCTTACAAGTATCGATCATTCTCTGAGCGTTAAGGTCAGGACGGAATGTAACTATATGTCCATCCTCAGTCTCATAAGCCTTAAGCCCCTCAAAGCATGACTGTGAATAATGCAGAACACACGCACACTCATTCATTGAAATATTATGATCAGGAGTAATAACTCCATCATCCCATTTTCCATCTTTAAAATTTGACACATAACTTGCATCCGTTTCAATATATCCGAATCCAAGTGAGCCCCAGTCAATATCCTTCTTAGCCATGACGACTTCTCCTTTTGTTTTTATGATTATTTTATTATTATACCCTCATTGTTACGAAAATCAAGAAAAATCAAGAAAAAATATACTTTATTAAATAAATGTGCTATTATACTACGTTGAGTGAAGCATAAGACGAAACAATTAATAGTTATACAGGTCTGTTTCACAAGAAAAATCATATATCTGAAAGGATAAAATAAATGTATAAGGTTGATTTTAATGATCCAAAGCATGCACATTTTATCGGAATCGGTGGAATCAGTATGAGTGGACTCGCTGAGATTCTTTTAAATGCCGGCTTCACAGTTTCTGGTTCTGATATGAAGCCATCCGATACAACAGCTTCTCTGGAAAGAAACGGAGCCACTGTAAAAATAGGACAGGTTGCTTCAAATATAACAGATGATATTGATTTTGTTGTATTTACCGCCGCCATCCATGAAGATAATGAAGAATTCCAGGCAGCAAAAAGCAAAGGACTTCCTATGCTTACCCGTGCAGAATTCCTCGGACAGCTTATGGATAATTATAAATATAGTGTTGCGGTTGCCGGTACCCACGGCAAAACAACTACAACATCAATGATGTCGCATATAATGCTCAGCGCAAACACCGACCCTACCATTTCTATAGGAGGAATGCTGGATGTTATAGGTGGAAACATCCGTGTAGGCGCTTCCCAGTACTTCGTAACCGA
>CACZOE010000317.1 GCA_902782695.1 uncultured Lachnospiraceae bacterium
AATCTGTCCAAAGTGAATATTGAAACCATGAGCAAACATAAGCATGTTACCTGGCTCAAGATTTGGCTCGATATCATTCTTGTACATAGAAGCCTGCTTCTCATCATTGATAAGGATCATGATGATATCTGCCTTCTTAGCAGCCTCAGCTGTAGTATAAACTTCAAAGCCCTGCTCCTCAGCTCTCTTCCATGACTTGCTTCCCTCATATAATCCGATAATTACATGAGCGCCTGAGTCCTTAAGGTTAAGTGCATGAGCATGACCCTGGCTACCATAACCAACAATTGCAATAGTTTTTCCATCAAGAAGTGATAAATTGCAATCCTGTTCATAAAAAATCTTTAAATCTGACATTTCTATGCCTCCCTTTTTATATATCTCTATTTTAATTGCCACTATATCCCTGTTGGAATAGGCAGTAATTTACTAAATCAGTCAAAAAATCCTCTTGTAAGTCCTGTAAGACCTGTACGAACGATTTCCTGAATCTCAAAGCCCTCAAGAAGATTGATGAAAGCTTTTATCTTGTTACTGCTACCTGTAAGCTCTACTATGATAGACTCAGGTGACACATCAACAATATTTGCTCTGTAGATGCTTGCAACAGATATGATCTGCTGTCTTTCTTCATTATCAGCTTTGATCTTAATGAGTACCAGATCTCTGCATACAGACTCACCATCTTTAAGCTCGATCACTTTAACCACATCTTCAAGTTTATTTAATTGACTTTTAATCTGGGAAAGAATCTTATCATCTCCTGTTACAACAACTGTCATACGGGAGAATCTTGGATCCTCAGTAACTCCAACTGAAAGGCTGTCGATATTATAGCCTCGTCTGCTGAACATTCCGGATACACGACTGAGCACACCGGATGTATTCTCTACAAGAAGTGAAAGTACCTTTGTTTTCATACTGACACCACCTTTCTCAAAAAATCAAAATCTAGTTTAACTCTTCATAAGGTAAAAATCAACCCTTTATTACAATAAGGAAACAATGTGGCTTACGAGATTTCTGAAATTCTCACCAACTCTATCTGCAGTTTCCTGAACTTCTTTATGTGAAAGCTTGCTGCTATTTATCCCGGCAGCCATATTTGTAATACATGATATTCCACAAACTCTGATTCCCAGAGCATGTGCATGGAGCGCTTCAACTGCTGTACTCATTCCTACCGCATCCGCACCAAGAGTCCTGAACATCCTAATCTCAGCCGGTGTTTCATACTGTGGTCCGGTAGTCTGAAGGTACACACCGTCCTTAAGGTCTATTTTCAGATCATCAGCTATCCTATGAGCAAGGCTCATAATATCCCTGTCATAAACATATGTCATATCATGAAATCTAGAACCTGTTTTATCCGTTAGGTCAACGCCTATAAGTGGTGATGGCACGAAACTGGTTATCTGATCATTTATAAGCATGAGGTCTCCAGCTTTAAAACTCTCATTTATACCGCCAGAAGCATTCGTAATGATCAGAGTATCTACTCCAAGTTCATCCTTCATATATTCTATAGGCTTTACCAGCTGTCTGGTACTGTAGCCTTCATAATAGTGTAGTCTTCCCTGCATCACAGCAACCTGTTTATTTTCGAGACTGCCATATATGAGTCTTCCCTGATGTCCTTCCACAGTAGATCTAAGACCACTGTCTATTTCACTGTAGTTTATGATTTTCTCAGCTTCCACCTTTTCAGCAAACTCTCCAAGGCCTGAACCGAGTATTATTCCTATTGCCATATATAACCCCTAAATATGTATCGGTACTAGTAAACTATAACAGGCACCCCTGCCTCGATCTCACTGAAAAGCTCCTGCGCCTTCATGTATGGCATATTAACACATCCATGAGATCCACTATACTGATATATCTCTCCACCAAATCTTCCTCTCCAGGTTGCATCATGGAAACCGATTCCCCCATTGAAAGGCATCCAGTAAGTAACTTTTGATTCGTAATCCTCACCCCTGAGCACTGCAGGAGTCTGTTTATAAGCGATAGAATATATACCATGAGGTGTAGAATGTCTTGCACTTACACAACCTGTTACTACATCAGTGTAAAGAACTAAACTTCCATTTTTATAGAAGTACATTATCTGCTTCTCTACATTCACTTCAGCATATGTACCACCTATATCATCTCCGGTCTTGCAATCATATGTATAACCGGTCTCAATAAACTCCGGAGCTCTTGTTACACTCTTATGACGTATCAGATCTGTATAGAGAACATCTGTTTCAGCCTCAATATCCAGCATCCATCCATAATGAGAATTATCAATGGTTATCATTTCTCTGTCATGATTTTTAAATCTTCTTAACTTGTCATAAGTGTCATGCAATCTGGAGAAACCTTCCAGAATAGATCTTACTCTGTTTTTACTGATTATAGTATCATAGGTATCCGATATTATAATAGTTCCAAAGAGCTGGAACGGCTCCAGTGGAACCTCCTCAGTTCCATACAGATATCTGATATCCAGTCCAGCCACCTTGTTACAGTTATCAACACATCGCTTTACCTTATCGGTTTCTGAAGTGTACTCAGCTATCGAATAACAACCAGACTCTTCTACATCTATATCTGTTTTCTCAGCCAGCACAGCTTTACCAACAAATTCATATACAGTCTCTTTATCTTCAATAAGTGTTCCTGGATCTCCGTCAACTGCTACGACTACACCTTCATCATTTAATTCAATAGTCGCATTTTCAGGTTTGATCATATTCTTTGGATCCATACTATCAAAAGAATCTATCACTTCCCTGAGGAGCATCTCATCGTATTTAAGGCTCTTGTTTATTTTATATTCATTTGAAAAAAGAGTATTAAACCAAAGAAACGGATTCTGCTCTTCCTTTATGCGCTCGAGTTCATCTCTGTAGCTTATCGTAAGTCCGATATCATAACCATTTAATATATAGGTATCATCTCTGAACTTCACATTATAGGAATAATCAGCAGGGTTCTCATGCATCTCATTTTCAACTGTATCAATATCCTTAAATCCAGCCTGGAATCCATTTATTCTGGTACCCGGATAATAATACTTATGTGATACAAGTACGCCAAATTCATAAATGAGTATAACTGTACCGAAAAGACTTAATAAAACTATGTAGATTACTCTGGATACTTTGTTTTCCAACATCACTTGTTACCTGGTTTCATAAATTATTTATCAAAATGTATACAAACGATTTCCGGAACATTATTTAGTCTCAGCTTAAGCGAGTGCTGTCCCAGACCATTTGTTACTATCATTCGAGTGTTACCCTTGATATAGACTCCATAATCATATCGTGGAAAAAGCTTGAAACGAGAAGATATAACTCCTCCGATTATCGGTAATCTGACGATACCTCCATGAAAATGTCCTGACAGGACTATATCCGCTTTCCAGGAGCTGTAACCCTCAAAAAAATCAGGAGCATGACCAAGCAGAATACTGTAGGCATCTTCTTTTTTTCCAACTAGCTGGTCTATATCATCAGCTGTAAATTCAGGAACAGAAAACCTTCTGTAACTTTCGAGCGGAAAATCAATCCCATATATAACACCGTCTGATTTATCAGTTTTATTTATATAGTATTTATCATTACGAAGAATATGTACATTATCCTTCAGTTCAGATAAAAAATCATTTATATCCGCGCCAGTTCCATATATGTCCAGCGCCATTTTATCCTCATGATTTCCAAAGGCATAGATAACATCTGAAATATCTGCCAGACCATTTATCAGTTCTTTAGCCGGATGACAGTCTGAAGGCATTTCATTAGCATTGATCATATCGCCTCCCAGAAGTATCAGATACGGGCTTAACTCTCTGGCTTTATTGAGAAGTTTTTGGTTAAACTTTCCGTTTTCTGCCTCATGGTAATCTGATAGGAAGATAATTCTTTTACCCTTCAGAAATTCCGGAACGCCCTCATTCACATGATAATCAGTCACCTTAAATCTGCCAAGCTCAAAAGCGCTGCAGACAAAGACGAGAACAATAATTATCAGAAATATGCTTAATATCATAAGTATAATCGTGAGAGCATTCATTTAGGTAGTAACCTCTATACCCGCTTCCTCTTCGGCCTGACGTCTGAAATCTTCTATCTTATCAGGAGATATATCCGGCAGTTCATCCATAGATTCAATTCCGAAGCTTCTCAGGAAATCATCTGTTGTTCCAAAAAGGATAGGATGACCAGGCGCATCCAGTCTCCCAACCTCAGTTACTAGATTATATTCTATCAGTCTGTTAACCGCATGACTGCAGGATACTCCACGTATCTTTTCTATCTCAGCTCTGGTTACAGGCTGCTTATAAGCAATTATCGAAAGTGTTTCCAGAAGCACATCAGTAAGTACATGCTTCTTAGGCATATTTACTATCCTTGCAAGAATATCAAAATATTCATTTTTTGTACATAGCTGATATTTACCGTCCAGTTCTATAAGCCTTATTCCTCTTTCTTCATTTTGATAATCATCCTTTAGTTCGTTGATGGCTTTACGAAGCTCACCCTTCGACATCTGATTCTCATCATCCGAAAGAGCCATAAGAAGCTTACTCTCTTCTACCGCACAACCCATAGCAAAGAGTACCGCTTCTACACAGGCTTTAAGATTTACATTTTCCATTTATATACACCTCATCTGTCATTCAAGTGAATCGATCAGGATATCCCCGAACATAACATCCTGACGGATGGTCAGAATTCCTGTTTTCATAAGTTCAAGGATGGCAAGGAAAGAAACTATCAGGTTCATCTTCCCTCTTTTCTTTCCAAGCAGGGTTTTGAAGTTGATACTTCTGAGACCTTTTATCTCGCTTCTAATTTCCACCATTCTGTCTTCAAGTTTTATTTCATCTCTGGTAATGGTACCAAACTTACTTCTGACAGGGTCAACTCTGTCTATCTCACGTCTAAGCAACGTATGGAATATCTCGCTCATCTTCTTCATTGTTATATCACTAAGAAGCTCAGCAGGATCAACCTCTTCCTTTACTTCTTTAACTTCCTTAGGAATCGATTCCTTTTTGAAAAATGCATTTCCAGCATCTATAGACATATCCTTAAGTTCCATAGAAGCATATTTATACATTTTATACTCGAGAAGGCTTTTAACGAGCTCAGCTCTAGGATCCTCTTCTTCACCTTCTTCATTTTCTTCTTCCTTAGGCAGAAGCATCTTGGACTTGATTGAAATAAGAGTTGCTGCCATAACAAGGAATTCACTCATGACATCCATATTCTCTTCTTCCATGGCATCCAGATAAGCAAGGTATTGATTTGTGATCTCTACTATTGGAATATCAAATATATTAAATTTATTCTTTTCAATCAGATGCAGAAGAAGGTCCAGGGGGCCTTCAAATACATCAAGCTTAATGTCTAGTTTGTCCATTTAAGAGAAGATGCCTCCTTTTTCTTATCTCTGGTAATCAGAGAATGGAGAGCCTCCTTTGCAGAATATCCTTCGAAAAGGATTTTATTTACATTTTCAACTATAGGCATTTCAACATTGTATAACTGTGCAAGCTTAAGTGCTGCCTTTGCTGAATATACGCCTTCAACTACCATTTTAACTTCATCCATAGCTTCCTGATAGGTCTTACCCTGTCCCATCAAAAAGCCTGCTCTTCTGTTACGACTATGCTGGGAAGCACAGGTAACTATAAGGTCTCCTGTACCTGAAAGACCTGAAAATGTCTCAGGTTTGCCACCCATAGCTATTCCAAGTTCAGACATTTCATATATTCCTCTGGTTATGAGTGCAGCCTTTGTATTATCACCGCATCCAAGACCATCAGCTATACCAGCCGCGAGCGCAATAACATTTTTAAGAGCACCCCCCAGTTCAATACCAACAACATCAGGACTTGTATAAACTCTGAAGAAGTCAGTCATGAAAACATCCTGAACAAATTTAGCCAGTTCTTTATCCTCTGATCCAACTACAACAGTTGTAGGCATAAGCTTTCCAACCTCCTCAGCATGACTTGGACCGGAAAGAACAGCAACTCTAGCCTGAGGAATCTCTTCCTTGATAACGACAGAAAGCCTCTTAAGAGTTGAATCCTCTATACCCTTAGCAACATTTACTATGATTTCTCCATCATTTATGAATGAAGAAGCTGATTTAGCCGTAGTACGAATAAACGGCGAAGGAACAGCCATTACAACAAGATCCTTATCTTTCAAAGCAACTTCCATATCAGTTGTGAATTCAACTGTACCCGGAAGGATTACACCTGGAAGCTTTGTTCTATGCTGTGAATACTCCTTCAACATAGAAACCTCTTCAGGATCTATAGACCAGACTGTTATCATATGATCATTTTTAGTAAGAAGATTTGCAAGAGCTATCCCCCAGCTTCCTGCACCAAGTATACAAATATTCATTAAATCCCCTCCTGTTTTTTGAAGTGAAATTTATTCTCTTCATGATTGATTAACCTTACTATATTTGCTTTATGTTTGTATATAGCCAGAGATGCAAATAGAATAGAAAGAATAACACTTTCTATAAAAGCATTTTTCGAAGATGCAACCGACAGATCAAAACAAAGTTTTCCTATCAGCCCAAATATTATGTAAACCACAACAAATTCAATCATTAAAAGGATTGAACCAACAGACATGTATCTGGTCATTGCAAGTGCCGAAACAAAAAGAACAAGAAGTATAAGAATCATAAGAGGCTGGAGCAGACCAACTACTGTACCTGCGATGGTAGCAATACCCTTTCCACCTTTGAATCCCAGATAAAACGGAAAGATATGACCAAGAACAGCTCCAAACCCTGTGTAAAGAACAAAAAGAAGGTAAGTATCAGGGTAAGAACCTTTAAAAATCAGTCTGCATATCAGACAAGGAATAAAAGATTTGCAGAAATCACCAAGAAATACAACAAGACCTGCTTTGAAGCCCATAACTCTGAGAGCATTTGTTGTACCCTGATTACCACTGCCATGTTCTCTTAAGTCAACACCTGCAAGTCTTCCATATATATATCCGGTTTGAAGGAGTCCGCATCCATAGCCTATTACAAGGCAGAGGATTCTTAAAACTATACTCAACTCTTTTCTTTCCTTTCTCTGATAATGATCCTGATAGGCGTGCCTCTGAAGAGGAATGCCTCTCTAAGCTTATTCTCTATATATCTGATATATGAAAAATGTGCCAGTTCCTTACTGTTTACAAACAGCACGAATGTAGGCGGTTTTACTGAAACCTGTGTGATATAGAACAGTTTCAGTCTCTTACCCTTATCATTAGGTGGTTCATTTTCAGCCACAGCATCTGTAAGAATTTCATTCAGAACACCGGTCTGAATTCTTAAGCAAGCAAACTGTTCAACATTATCTATGGTATCATACAGTTTATTTAATCTCTGTCCTGTAAGTGCAGACACGAACAGCATCTCAGCATAAGGCATATATGCCAGCTTCTGTCTGATTTCTTTCTGCATCTTATTCATTGTATTGGTATCCTTTTCGATAAGGTCCCATTTATTTACAACGATAATCATTCCCTTGCCGCGTTCATGTGCAATACCGGCTATTTTAGTATCCTGATCTGAGATACCCTGCTCGGCATCTATAACAAGAACAGCTATATCGCATCTCTCAACTGCAGCTACAGTTCTGATAATACTGAATCTTTCGATTTCATCTTTAATCTTGCTTTTTCTTCTAAGACCTGCAGTATCTATGAAAATGTATTCACGCCCATTACGCTTAATTTTTGTATCTATAGCATCACGAGTAGTTCCCGCTATATCAGAAACAATCAGTCTGTCACTTCCGATAAGTCGGTTGATGATTGATGATTTACCCGTGTTAGGCTTACCGATAACTGCTACTCTTGGAATATCCTCATCCACTTCTTCAGATGAAGTATCACCAAAATCTTCAAGAACCTTATCTAGCATATCACCAAGTCCCAGTTTACTTGCAGCAGAAACTGGATATGGATCACCTATTCCAAGATTGTAGAATTCATAGATGAACGGTTCATACTTCTCGTAATTATCTACTTTATTAACACAAAGAACGACAGGCTTTTTTGACTTTCTGAGCATATCCGCCACTTGTATGTCGGACGCTGTCACACCTGCCTTTACATCAGTAACAAATATAATAACATCAGCTGTTTCTATAGCTATTTCAGCCTGCTCTCTCATGGAGCGCATGATTATATCCTCAGCCTCAGTTTCAATACCACCGGTATCAATTATAGTAAAACTTTTGTCCAGCCACTGAACGTCAGCATAAATCCTGTCTCTGGTAACACCTGGAGTATCCTTGACTATGGCCAGTCGCTCTCCGGCAAGTGTATTAAAAAGAGTTGATTTTCCTACATTAGGCCTGCCGACGATGGCAACCATTTTCTTAGACATATCTGTCACCTTTTCTTAAAAATGTTACACATTAAAATGCATTTTTTATATGGGTTATTTCATTACCAAGTATACCGATAACATCAAATCTTATACTTGTCTTATCTATATTATATCCTTTTTCTTTTAAAAAGCAGAGTGCTGCATCTGTTATGCGTCTCTGCTTTCTGAAATCTACAGCTTCCAGAGGATTCCCCTGGGCATTTCCTCTACGATACTTAACTTCGATAAAAACCAGCGCCTCTCTGTCCTGAGCAATTATATCTATTTCAGAATATCTGGTTCTATAGTTAAAAAACAAAATCAGGTATCCTTCATTCCTTAGATAGTCAGCAGCCTTTCTTTCCCAGAGTTTTCCTAGTTTTCTTTTATTTAATGATCTGTCACCATCATCTAAGTCATTCATTATACAAAATTCCCTATAAAGCTCCTTCTGTGAATGTCGCAGGGACCTATAGTTTTTATCGCTTCTATATGTTTTGCAGAACCATATCCTTTATTACTGTCAAATCCGTATTCAGGATACTTGGCAGCATATTCATCCATCATACGATCCCTGGTAACCTTTGCAACTATACTGGCAGCAGCTATGGATACCGAATATGTATCTCCCTTGATAATAGGTATCTGCCTGATATCCAGGTCAGGTATTTTAAATGCATCCACCAGTACCAGATCAGGCTGAACATCAAGCCCAAGGACACTGTCTCTCATAGCAGCACTATCCATTTTTCCTATGCCATATTCATCTATCTCTTTTTCAGACCTAATACCTATGGCAACCGAAACAGCAACTTCGTTAATAATATCATACAGTTGCTCTCTCTTCTTCTCATTAACCTGCTTAGAATCATTCAGATATGGAATTATAAGACCTTCAGGAAGAACAACCGCAGCAGTAACTATAGGACCAGCCAGTGGTCCCCTGCCCACTTCATCAACACCGGCTATAAACTTACATTCATCAGAGTATTTCATCTCAAACTTCATCATGCCTCTGACTCTTTCCAGTTCATTATCAATACCTGTAAGTCTTTTAGAAGCAGACTTGATAATGCTCTGAACTCCGGCTCTTTCGTCTGAGGAATACTTGTTAATGAATTCCTGCAACGCTTCTTTTTCCTGTTCATATTCCATAATACCAAAGGATAAAGCCTTATATTCATTTTTGATACTGCCGATACTTACGCTCATGTTATTTATCCAGCTTACCAAACTGTTTAATAGGAGAAAGTCTTAATACAGCCTTTCCTATTATATCTTCTTTATTTATATCTCCAACATCAGCCCAGCGGCTGTCACGACTATCATTACGATTATCACCGAGAACAAAGAATTCGTCCTCGCCAAGGGTTCTCTCCTCTGCAGCTGTACCACTCTCAAGTATTATTTCTTTTCCGTAGCTTTCCACAAGTCTCTTACCGTTTATGAGAATTGTTCCATCAGGAAGTATCTGAACCGTTTCTCCAGGAAGACCAATAACTCTCTTTATGTAATATACATCATCCTCATAAGGGAATACGATTATATCAAATCTCTCAGGATCCTTGAAATGATAAGTAAATTTATCTATCCAGAGATTATCTCCATCATGAAGTGTATTCTCCATAGATCTTCCATTTACAGTAGTTCTCTGACCAACGTAGGTTATGATCAGATAACATAGAATAATTACAATACCAATGTAAATGATCAGACTCAGAAGTTCCTTAACGATATTTACCTCATTCGGATCCTTCTTTTTTTTAACTTTTATATAATCAGGATTATATTCCTCATCAGCATCTGTCTTATCAGAAGTCTCTTCAGAATTCTCTGCTTCTTCTGTTTTTTCACCATCACCTTCAGACGCTTCTTTATTTACTGATTCAGTTTCAGTCTTTGTTTCATCAGACTTAGAGTCTTCAGCTTTAGCCTCTCCCCCTTCAGTCTCACCAGTTTTATCTGATGCTTCAGCAGTATTATTCTTAGCAGCTTTTTTTGCTGCCTTTTCAGCCAGCCTCTCCTGTTTCTGCTGCAGTTTTTCCTGCCTTTTCAACTCTTTTTCTTCCTCATAGGTCATTGCTTCGGCCCATGATTCAAAATCTGATTTTTTTTCTTCTGAATCGAATGCCATTATTTCACTCCTTTAAAGTATTAGTCCGGTCTTTCAAGAGACACTTTTCCTAATCTTCC
>CACZOE010000318.1 GCA_902782695.1 uncultured Lachnospiraceae bacterium
CATCGGAACCTATAATGGAATAGAGAAAAAACTGATTGAAGATATAGGAATACCTTACTACGGAATATCTTCCGGAAAACTCAGAAGATACTTTGATCTGAAGAATTTCACAGATCCTTTCCGTGTAATCAAAGGTTTTGGCGAGGCAAAGAAACTAATAAAGAAGCTAAAGCCTGATGTTATTTTTTCAAAGGGTGGATTTGTAACAGTTCCTGTTGTTCTGGCTGCAGCACACTATAAGGTGCCTGTTGTTATTCATGAGTCAGATATGTCCCCGGGACTAGCTAATAAAATAGCCCTGCCAAAGGCAACTAAGATATGCTGTAATTTCCCTGAAACAAAAGAGCTTTTTGATGAAAAGGCCACTGTAACAGGCACACCTATCAGAGCCGAATTATTCAGCGGAAATCCTGATAAAGCATCTAAACTATGTGGTTTTTCCGAAAAGAAAAATACCATACTGATCGTAGGTGGAAGCACCGGCTCAGTAGTCATTAATGAAGCTGTCAGAAAAACACTGGACGAGATACTAAAAAGCTATAATGTCATTCACATATGTGGCAAGGATAAAACTGATCCCGCCTTTGAAAATGTTGAAGGATATAAGCAGTTCGATTATGTAGGACCTGAGCTCCCCGATATGTTTGCTCTGGCAGACATGGTCATTTCAAGAGCCGGAGCCAATGCTATCTGCGAACTTCTGGCCCTCAGAAAACCAAATATCCTCATCCCGCTTTCCCGAGCTGCAAGCCGAGGCGACCAGATACTAAATGCCAACTCCTTCAAAAAGAGCGGCTACAGCTATGTGATAGAGGAAGAGGAATTAAATAACGAAACTCTTCTCGCTGCAATAAAAGATGTTTCTGAAAACAAAGAAACATATATTGAAAAAATGAATTCAAGTGAAGGAAGCGATGCTATTCAGACCATTACTTCCATGATAGATAGTCTTACATAAAAGCCAAATAAAAAATGCCGCATATGCGGCATTTTTTATATAACAATCTATATCTTACAGACCTGCAAGGCAGTTAAGTATTGGCTGGAAATACTCATCTGAGCTTGTGTAATGTGACTCAGCAACATCGATTTCTGAAGGTGTAGCAGCCTTACCAGCTTCAACTACCTTATCACCGATTTTGATTTCACTACCATTCTTGTTTACATGGAATGTAAGACGAATATGAGCATTTGTATGTGTAACCATTCCTGTATCATTTGTATTATTCTCAACACTGACTGTTACTTTATATGCATCGGCATAAACATCATATGAACCATTTCCGGCATCATCAACGCTTATCTCCTTGATTGTCCATGCATTACTATCCTGAACAGATATCTTGCTGTCGTAAGTAATTCCCTTGTTCTTAGGAATTGTTGCACCCTTAAGTGCATCTACGATTGGTGCATAATTATCATTTGTATTACTCTGTAATGTAGCAGTAAGCGGGTTCTTGATGTTTCCAGGTAATATATAGTATATACCTACAGCAATTGCAGCAAGAACAATGATACCAATTAAAATTCTTCCTATTTTGTTTGCCATAATTTTTCATCTCCTTAAATTGAAAAATAAATATATAACTATCAGGATGATCAGAAAATCTCTCTCTCAAGCTGATAGATATAGTTCTCAATCATCTGCATTCTCTTATTATACTCATTTCTACCGGCATCAGTCTTACAACGTGATATCAACGGTTTGTTCTGCCTGTAGAAATTCTTTATACGATAATAGGCGCGCTTATAGCTTGCCTCATCCTCTAATGAAGTAGACATGCATTCGCACATAATTCCAATAGCTCCAACTTCATCAAGAAGATCCGCATCCATAACGATACGACACTCCAAAGACAGATCCTTCTCGGTATCCTTATCCTCATGAACCATAATGATCTCGCCGACCTTTACAATCATATCAGGACTAACACCGATACTGTCGAGGTACTCAACTGCTATCTCAGCACTAACCTCATTATGAGGCCTATCCTCCTCCCAGCCGACATCATGAAGCAGCGCCGCCAGAACAATTACGTCCAGATCGCCGCCCAGTTTAGCCTGAAGTCTTATAGCCCACCTATATACCCTCATTGTGTGTTCATACCTGCTCCTAAATGGGTATAAGTCGGGTCTGCTGTTTTCAGAAGCTGTTTTTTTAACTAATTCAATTACTTCTGAGTAATCCATCCTTCGCTAACCCCTAACATCTCTAATAATAAGTACTTCTAGCGTTATATCTCCAATAACAACTTTTATAATAACACTTTCAGTAAAATAATGCTACTTTTTTTATAAATTCATAAACCGCGCGACTGGCTTTGCAAAATCCATACGAACGTTACCTTGGCAGTTAACTCACTCCAGGCTGCCTCGCGGCGCACAGGATATCCTGCTTAGTGCTGCTTTGTTCCCAACCTGACACGGTTCACAGGGTCCTGTCGCGCA
>CACZOE010000319.1 GCA_902782695.1 uncultured Lachnospiraceae bacterium
TATAAGAACCGTATAAAAGTCGGAGATAAAATGCATCTTAAGTCTGAAGTTTTTGGTGACTATGACTTTACTGTTGCAGGAATATATGAAGATCTGATAGAGGGAAATGCTTTCTCTTATTATTCAATAATAGTTGATGATGCGTCCTATGAAAAACTTAATAAAAAAGCTGAGGAAGTTTATAAAGATGGAGGTGACTTTTACAAAAGAATCTGCACCTTCTGTGAGTTTAATGATGGTGTTGATCAGGCAGATGGTTTGGTAGAAGTTAAGGAGGCTCTTCTGGATGAAGGGTATGTATCTGCAGGATATGTAAGTAATCTGGCAAAGGAAGGTTATACAGGAATAGTAAATATAGTGGCTGGTTTTCTTACTACCTTTGCGGTGATAATAGTGGCCATATGCCTTATAATGATCATATTTACAGTAAATAATAATATAGACAGAGATATAGTAAATATAGGAGCTCTTCGTGCAGTTGGCCATACAACTTCCCAGGTCAGAAATGCTCTTGCAATGGAGTATCTGATACTTGGATTTATAGGAAGCTGCGTGGGTTCTGTTCTTGCATACCTCGTAATGCCTGTTTTTGATGAAAAAATCCTTAGACAGCTTTCAGGTATTTACTGGGCTAAACATTTCTATCCAGTGATAACCCTTGGAATAATTGTGGTTATGCTGGCAGTGATTCTTTTGGTGGTTTGTCTGTCGACAGGCAAGATCAAAAATCTTCATCCTGCTACGGCTCTCAGGTTTGGACTAAAGGCGAACAGCTTTAAGAAAAATCATCTTCCACTTGCCGAGACTTCAGGAAATCTAAATGTACTTCTGGCACTTAAAAGTACATTTCAGAATGTGAAACAAAATATAGTTGTTCTTGGAATCGTTTCAGTGGTTGGTTTTCTTACCATGTTTTCAGCCCTGCTCATCTATAACACCAGAGTTGATATAACGATGTTTCAGAGACTTATGCAGGGTGATGCACCTGACGCTTATGTTGATACTAATGCTCAGACTGAAGAGGAAATGTATGAGATAATTGATAAGCTCCAGAATATGGAGGAGGTGAGCCAGGCTTATGGTCTTGCTACCGAGACCTGTTCTGTAGCTGGCTATGACACAACCATATTATATGTTTCAAATCCGGAATATGTCTATTGTGGTCTCTATGAAGGAGAAATGATAAAAGAAGACAATGAAGCAGTAATCGGAAAGGTGACAGCTGAAAAAGCGGGAGTTGATATTGGCGATGAGATAGAGATTGAATATAACGGAAAAAAAGCCAGATATCTTGTGACCGGATTCCAGCAGGCCGTGTTTGGTTTTGGAGAAAGGGTTTACATTACAGATGATGGAGCAAGAAGGCTTGGACTGGATATAGATCATCATTTTTTAAGAATCCGTGTAAAGGATGCGACTCCTGGAAAGGTTGACGATGTACTAAAGGATGTTGAGAATCTTCTGGGAGATGACCTGGTTGATACAGAGAACTGGCTGAAGCATAACAAGAGTAATGATAATGAATCAGTTTATGCTATTAGTCTGACAGTGGCTGTACTGGTTATACTTAATATAGTTACTATCCTTGTAGTATTACGTCTGCTTCTTAAGACAGTATTTATAAGAAGAGAAAAGGAATTTGGAATTAAAAAAGCTGTAGGTTTTACATCTAAACAGCTCAGGATACAGCTGGCGCTTTCACTCCTTCCAATGAGTTTCGTGGCTTCTGCCTTTGGCGCAGTTATGGCTTATTTTCTGACAAATCCACTGTTTTCGCTTATCTTCAGAAGGTATGGTGTAATGAGGGCAGAGCTCATTATGAAAGCAGGTCTTATAGTAGTTACATTTGCCATCGTTACAACACTTGTATTCATATTTAGTTATATAATGTCCCGGAGAATGAAGAAAGTTTCTGCATACAGACTTATTCAGGAGTGACCTTCACAACATTTAGGTAAGTTTATAAAAAACTTATATGTATCGAAAAAAAGTTATATTTTCATATTTTCCAACCAAAGAAGTAAATAACGAATTGAATTAATCTTGAAGTATAAAAAAATCATCAGGGGCTATAACACCCCTGATGAATATAATGATCTATTAAGAAAGAGTAGCCTCTGAGTTTGCAGCAGAGGTTATTTTTTTATTATTTGTCTGAAATACCTTGCCGGCAATTAACATCAGTGCGAAGGTAATAGCCATATCTGGAAATGTATTTCCACATGGAATATCAACCTTCATCAGCATTCTATAAGCTATAAATCCGATAACCCATATGACAGCTCTTACTATA
>CACZOE010000320.1 GCA_902782695.1 uncultured Lachnospiraceae bacterium
ATTTTAGAAATAAAGGGATACGGTTCCTCTAATCCTTTTAAAAGAACTGTATCCCTGACATTACTTAGTATTATTCGTTTCCTTCCATTTTTGCAAGCTTTGCAGCCTGGTCTGCAGCTGTAAGACCATCTATGAATTCATCTAGATCACCGTTAAGTGTTTCATTCAGTCTGTAAGATGTAAGCTTGATTCTGTGATCTGTTACACGGCTCTGTGGGAAATTGTAAGTACGAACCTTCTCTGAACGATCACCTGATCCTATCTGGCTACGACGAGCCTCTGTTTCTGCATCATGAGCCTTCTGCATTTCCAGATCATAGAGTTTGGTCTTAAGAAGCGCAAATGCTTTTGCTTTATTCTGAATCTGGGACTTTTCAGTCTGACTATAGATAACTATTCCTGTAGGGTAATGTGTAAGTCGAACAGCTGAGTCTGTTGTATTTACACACTGACCACCGTTTCCTGACGCACGCATAACGTCTATACGGATATCTTTTTCATCTATAGTAATATCAACATCCTCTGCTTCCGGCATTATAGCTACTGAAGCTGCTGAAGTATGAATACGTCCACCAGACTCGGTTTCAGGAACACGCTGTACACGGTGTACACCACTCTCATATTTGAGTTTGGAGTATGCTCCTTTTCCCTTTATCATAAAGGTTACGTCTTTAATTCCACCTATCCCTGTATCATCTATAGATATAAGTTCTGATTTCCATCTCTTTTTCTCTGCATAATGCTGATACATACGATAGAGCTCATATGCAAAAAGCGCAGCCTCTTCACCTCCTACACCTGCACGGATTTCAACAACTACGTTCTTGTCGTCATTTGCATCCTTAGGAAGAAGGAGTATCTTCAGCTCCTGCTCACATCTCTCGATTGCCTTCTTGGACTCAGCAAGTTCTTCCTTTGCAAGTTCTTTCATTTCTTCATCTGATTCTTCATCGAGAAGCATCAGACTCTCTTCTTCACTTTCCTTCGCCGCCTTATACTCTTTATATTTCTCAACTATTGGAGTCAGATCACTCTGTTCCTTCATGAGTCTTTTGAATTTCTCCTGATCATTAACAACATTCGGATCTGACAGCTGTTTCATTATCTCATCCAGCTTTGCAACCAGTTCTTCTAATTTATCAAACATAGTATTCTCCTTTTATATCATATAATTAAATATACTTAATATAGTATACCGGACACTACTCTGTCCAGGCCACTCATATCCGTAAGTCTTTTAATCTCTTTAAATCCCTGTTCAAGCATCATATCCTGAACATCCATATATTCTTCACTGCCTATTTCCAGTATAAGCCTTCCGCCTTCATTCAGGAATTCAGGCGCCTCTGAGATAATCCTTCTATAGAAAGCAAGTCCATCCAAAGATCCATCCAGCGCAAGTCTAGGTTCATAATCCCTGATATCCTTTATGAGATTATTTATATCTTTGGTTCTGATATACGGCGGGTTACTTAGTATCATATCAAAGCTTCTTGCAGCCTCTCCCGCCTCATTTCTAAAGGCAGCAAAAAGGTCACTTTCAACTATTTCAACCTCTGCATCCAGATCCGAAGCATTTTCCTCTGCCAGGCTTAGAGCAAATTCAGAAATGTCAGATAAAGTTACATTATCCTTGTAGCCTTCTTTCATTCTCCACAGATAATAGCCTATACCTATACAGCCCGAGCCCGTACACATATCCAGGACATCTATTCCTTTAGCAGGCGAATTTTCCAGTGCATGAAAAACCAGAGTTTCAGTATCAAACCTTGGTATCAGCACCTTTTCACGACATTTAAACTTATGATCCATGAAATAGGTATAACCCAGAATATATTGAAATGGATAATGAGTCGTTCTCTTCTTTATGGCCTTCATATACCTCATGGCAGTAAAATCGTCCAAAAGGTCCGGAAGATGCGCATACAAAGTCGCTATATCTTCATTACGATATTCAGCCATAAGAAGCCTCGCCTCTGCTTTTGCATTTTCAATTCCTGCATCGCTTAAAATCTTTCCGCCTTTTGCGATAAGCGCACCTATTGAATTTTCATCAAATTGAATTTTATCCTCGTACAAACCTTATACCTCTTATAAACCGAAGTCATCACAAGTGATAAAGTCATTTCTCAAAGCTGTTATTTCTCACACAGTCCACATATTCATGCCAGTCTATAACTCCTTCAACTGACCTTATAGCAACTTCTATCATATCGTCGTCAGGTTCTTTGGTTGTAAGCCTCTGAACCCAAAGTCCCGGAGCACTGAGAATATTTGATAATACATTCTGATACTTACCTGCGTACCTGATAACCTCATAAGAGATACCTGCTATAACAGGAATCAGAACGATTCTTGAAAGCAGTCTGAGCCAGAGCACTTTCGTATGAACAAACATAAATACAAATATACTAATGATCATTACTATAAATACAAAACTAGTTCCACATCTTTTATGAAATCTGGTATGTTTTCTTACATTTTCTACAGTCAGATCATCACCCGCCTCAAGGCAGTTAATGGTCTTATGTTCTGCTCCGTGATACATAAATGTACGTTTGATATCTTCCATAAATGAAATCACAGCCACATAACCAATAAATATCGCAAGTCTGAAAAGTCCTTCAAATACATTTACTATAAGAGAACTGCTGGTTACTTTATATAGAAGATTTGCCACAAATGCAGGCAGAAGCATAAATATACCAATTGCGATGATGAGCGAAATGATGAGTGTTCCAATCAGATAACCTGCATTCCCATCCGATTCTTTCTTATCAGATTCCTTCTTTCCAGAATCTTTCTTGTCAGTTTCCCTCTTTCCATAACCAGTTTCTTCAGAACTGTTCTGAACAGCTTCTATCTTTTCAGAACTCACTTTGTCTGAAGTACCGCCCTTTGTTTTAGCGGATGCACCGGCATTTTCCTCTTCCTCAAAGTATTCAGATGAATCCATCAGAGTCTTCATTCCTATGTATAATGACTCTACGAAGTTAACCACACCTCTCACAAGAGGAAGCCGGCAGCCTTTATGTTTTTCGCCAAAGGAAATGTATTCAGTTACTTTTACTTCTATTTCTTTATCCGGTTTTCTGACTGCAAGGGCATAGGACTCCGGTCCCTTCATCATGACACCCTCAAGAACAGCCTGTCCACCGATATATGTTCTTTTCATAATTCTTCCTTTAATTAAGTCAGAGATCAGCACGCAGAAAATACTGCATGACTCATATACACGAAAACGGCAGATAAGGTACATTAAATAAAAGCACCTTAGCTGCCGCTTAGTTCAAAGTTTTTTATAAATCTAGTTCTCTGTCTTTACGCCATACTTCTTATTGAACTTATCTATACGACCACGAGCCTGTACAGCCTTCTGCTGACCTGTATAGAATGAATGGCATTTTGAGCAGATTTCTACATGGATATCTTCCTTGGTTGATCCTGTAACGAACTCGTTTCCACAGTTACAAACAACCTTAGCCTGATAGTAATCCGGATGTATTCCTTCTCTCATTATTATTTCTCCTTTTCTACGTAACGTATAAATAACACTATCCAGCCCCCAAAGAACTGAACCTCGATTATTTACCAGCAACGTTACGATATTATCACAAGTCAATTTACAAATCAAGCATAATTTTTTTAATCTTCTATTGTCTCCGTCTTTCCCAGCTGGAACTTCATAACTACAGGATTATGATCTGTATATTTGAATTCCTTATCAATATTCTGAACATAACTTACTTCAACATTGTCAGAAACTATGAATCCATCGAGGATAACTGTAAAGGACTTCCCAGGTACATAAGGTTCATTTGTGTATCTGGTAGAAGGTATCATTCCCTCTGCATAATCAGTTTCCTTTGTGAAGCCTTCAGGAATAATGTCATCAGGAAACGGTTCACACCAGGTATAGGTTTTGTCAGTACCCGGATTAAAGTATTCCTTTGAGTTTACAGTGAAATCATGGTTAAAGTCGCCACCACATATCACGTAATTTCCTTTATCATACTCAGCCTTCATATCAGCAAAGAGCATTTCCAGCTGTGCATTTCCCTGAGCAGCATCTGTACCATAGGCAGAGAGATGCTGATTTATAAGTACCAGTTCCTTACCATCATCTACAGGTATTCTGGAGATTGAATAACATCTGTCCAGGTCAAGAATCTTCTTAAATCCGGTTGCAATCGGAAGACTTCTTCTAAGTGCAGATGTCACATTATACTTACTCTGAGTAAGAAGTCCGGACTTGGAAGCACCGTGAGGCTCAGTAATAGGATACATCAGATAGGCTGAATTATAGTTCTGAGCAAACACATTATCATATGCACCTGCAGTTGCGAACTTTTCATTTATCTGATTTCTTTCTTCAACATAATGACTTCTGGTAGAACCGATATCAACTTCCTGAAAAAGAACAAAATCAGGATCATAGGACAGAGCTGTATCAGCAGTATTATTTATACAGTTGATTACACTCTCCTTAGATCTGGCTCTACTCTCTTTTCCTTCATCCATGAAAAATGTGAAGTCATCTGTATAGGCTCCAAATCCCAGATTGTAGGAAACAACTGTATATTCAGTGCCGGTTGTAGCTGTCTGCTCAGCACTACCCTCTGGCTGAAGCGCCAGATTATCCTCTATTCTTGAGTATGACAGAAATACATATGCCACATACCCACCAGCTACAAGAATAGCTATAAGTATGATAAATAGAGGAATCTTCCACCATTTGAACTTTTTCTTAGTGTTTTTTTCTTCAGACATAACTTGCCTCCTTTTTTTCCTGTACCTTAAATGGAAACACATCTACTCCCACATATCTTTCTGAAGAGCGTGCGAATTCAGAAAATCTACCCACAGATAGTAGTACTCTGCAGACAGATGAATTCCATCATTTGTATAGGCTGCACCAAGAGCCCCTGTTTCATCTACCACTGCAGGATTAACATCCAGATAAACAGTATCATTACCATTGATATATCCTGCAACAAGACTGTTTCTGGCATTTATATTATCATTATTATATACTTCGTTCTGATCTGAATAATCCTTGGTTACATACATTATACCCATAACCACAATCACCGCATCCTTCTGAACACTGCGGATGTATTTCAGAACCTCATTATATTTTACTGCATATTCATAATCATACCCCTTACCCAGCTCATTTACACCAAGCATAATATATATCTTCTTATAATCTTTTGTAGTAAGCAGTTCGCTGAGTTTACCACTTCCATTATCTCCCCAGTCAAGAGCCTCTGTAAATATATTAAATACGTTTATGCCTTCCTTGAAACAGAAATCCGGACCTTCCATATTTCCAAAGGAATATAGTCCTTCTATTCTGGAATCACCTATAAACAGAGTATCATTATAATACTGCTCATCAGCATCAACATACGGATATACAGTAGTGAGCGGTTTTTTTCCTGTGTAAGAATAATAAGCAGATCTCGGTTCAAAGGAATCAACCTCTTCATAAAGCATTGGACGGTTCATTCTTCCCGGTGTTTCTTCACAAAGCTTAATGAGTTTTTCCTTTGCATCTCCTTCAGTGGCATCAGAAGCTGTCGCCTCCTCCAGAGTATAACCGACATCTCCATGTGAAGCCAGTTCACCCTCTCCTTCAGGAAGCCCCATATCTCTATCTCCCATGAGAGCCGCCACTACAAAAGGCTTCTTCCAGCCATAACCGACTTTACTCTTTCCGCTTACCACAAAGATAAACCCGACCAAAGTCATTATAACAACAGAAGCAATCACAAGTATAGTAAGCTTCATATCGAGAACAGTCTTAAGTTTTTTGTCTCTTCTTTTTTTCATCAGATTTACCTGTAATTTATATATTAGCAACAGAATCAAAGCAATTATCAGTAACAGAATTAAAGCAATTATCAGAAACGGAAATAAAGGAAAGGATTATCCATTCCCAGAGCCATATTATATACAGCATACCAGAAGCCAGCCAGAAGCAGGATTTTGAAAACTATCGTATCTCTATATTTTTTAACCAGCTGCATCGGATATGGTGTTGCAAATACCGCACATATCAGCAGCAGCCACCAGTATTTTCCAAAGAGAGACACGAACTTGGACATAGTATCAAGCTTCGGAGCATCCGGCAGCGGAAGCAGGAACATCTTCATGATGTAGAGTCCCAGCGTCTTCAGATCAGTTATATTAAATATTGTCCAGCTAAGGGGTATGATGAACAGCATGTAAATGTGTCCACTCCATTTATTTTTCTCCAGCTTTTCAAGAAGATAGAATTTCTCGATCATCAGCAGCACGAAGAAAAAGAGTCCCCATATGATGAAGTTCCAGTTAGCTCCATGCCAGAGTCCTGTAAGAAACCATACGACAAATGTATTCAGCACGAGGCGAGCAGGTCCCTTCCTGTTTCCACCAAGTGGAATATAGACATATTCTCTGAACCATCTGCCAAGCGTAATGTGCCATCTCCTCCAGAAATCAGTAGCTGAAAGTGCCGAGTATGGTTCTTTGAAATTCTGTGGGAATTTAAATCCAAGAATTTTTCCAAGTCCAATAGCCATTAAGGAGTAGCCCCAGAAATCAAAATACAGCTGGAAGGAAAATCCCCAGGCTCCCATCCAGGCAGTCAGAGTATTGATACCGTAAACACCAATTGTCTGAACATCATTCCAGAGAGATGCGATATTGTTAGCCAGCAGAACCTTGTAAAGGAGTCCAAGTATAAATATGGTAACTCCGTTTTCAACAGCCTTAGGACTAAGTCTTCTGTCCTTCATATCACGCATTACTTCACTATAATTTACTATAGGACCTGCTATCAGCTGTGGGAACATACTGACATAAGCAGCAAAATTTATCATGCTTTTACCCACGCGATATTTTCCGCGATAAACATCAATCACATAGGACATCATCTGAAATGTATAAAAGCTTATTCCCAGTGGAAGTTCTGGCTGAAGTATCGGAAGGACTTCCTTTCCAGCTATTCCATTTATAATGGAGCAGAAAAAGCCCAGATATTTAAACACAAAAAGAAGGCCAAAATTGATAACCGCTGATATGATCAGCAGCCCTTTAGCTCTTTTCATCCTCTCTTTTTTCGGTCCGCCACCCTGTCTTCTCTCATATATTCCCTTTGCCAGGAAATGATTTACCAGTATGGAAAAAATCATGAGAAATATATAGAGAGGTTCTCCATAGGCATAGAAAACCAGACTGCCTGCAAGAATCACATACAGTCTGTATTCCTTCTTAACCAAAATATATGCAATTATAAATATTGGAAAAAACCTGAATAAAAATTCTAAGCTTGAAAATACCATTTTCTTTTCCTGTTATATTTATTTGATCGGGCACCTGAAACGTACCCGGACGCCGTACTATTCCTCTATGAATCGTTTGAGGCCGGCCATAATATTTTGTCCGTCAAATCTACCAAGTTTATACATACGCTTTATCTTTTCTATATCACTCTCTGAACGTGATATTTTCAGACTTCTGCTTGGTCTAATGACAAATGTATTACCATCCAGTTCACATTTATCCACATAAATTCTCTGTTCATTATATTCCAGATAACGTCTCTCACAGGTTTTGAGATATTCCGGATAGTCCGAATAAAACTTCTTCATGAGTGGCATGCTTCTGTCCGGTTTCTTCACATACACTTTCGGTCTGGTCTCTATAACGATATTTTTCTCAAAACCAAGACTCTGCATTGCCTTAAGCGGGATACTGTCAGCTGAACCACCATCCAGAAGTTTCATCCCCTCGTACTCAACTGTTCTGGAAACCAGCGGCAGCGAAGCTGATGCTCTGACTGCATCCATCTGTTTTTCCACATCTGTAACCTCCAGGTATTCAGCCTTTCCGGTCTCAAGATTCGTTGCAACAGAATATACCTTAAAACCTTTATTTACATTTTCCCTGAATTTTTCAAAATCCAGAGGTGCCAGTTTTTCAGGTATGCTGTGATAACAGAATTCTTCCTCACAGATATCGCCTGTTGAAAACAGACTACGGAAACTCATGAAACGACTGTCTGAACGATATTTAACAAAATATCTGATATTTCTGGCATACTGCTCCGATACATAGGATATACCATGTATGATGCCTGCGGACACTCCTATAAGCCCATCCACATGAATATCATTTAACATAAACTCATCAAGAACGCCGGAAGTATAAATACCGCGCATTCCGCCACCTTCAAGTACAAGTCCTATCGACATAATCTTTCCCCTTAAAACTAAATCATATATCTATTAATTAATACAAAACATTAAAATCTACAGCTGTTCTTATTCCATTTATATTTCCGGAAGATGTATGCTGCCACATATAGTAATCACCTGTATAGGTGGTCTTTGAGGTATAATGTGCCAGCCATACCTTATGATTTCTGACATTCTGCCAGGTACCATTGTTCAGGAAATTCAGACTGCTGTAGAGACATGACTCATATCCCTTCGCTTCTACTTCATCTGAGAAAACTTCGAAGCAGTCATTCAGATCCTGAAAATTCATATGATAATTCTGGAAGTGTGCGAAATCTTCCCAGTCATAGGCTATAGGAAAATCCAGTTCCTCTCCCCCCAGAACATCCAGCATGTATTTAACACTGGCTCTTGCTTCTTCAGGAGTATGCTCCTCAGCATGCCAGTATATTCCAACCTTAAGTCCGGCCGCTTTTGCATTTTTTATATTCTCAGCAAACAGCTTATCCGTATAGTGACTTCCGTCATCATATCCGCCTAAACGAATGATAACAAAATCACAGCCGGCAGCCTTCACATTATCAAAATTAATATTGCTCTGCCATCTGGACACATCGATACCAAGCATGGTAGCCTCTGCCCCATACTTCTCTCTAAAATCGTCAAAAGTTTCAGAGCCCGGAGGACCTGCTATATCTGCGCCGCCTCCCTTACTCTCACCCGAGGATTCAACTACATGAACATTAATAGTAGTTGAAGTAGAATGACCGGCGTCATCTGTGAGAGTAATTCCAACGGGATAAACACCTGTTGTTGTAGTGTCAAGCTCTCCATCCATTCTCAGATCAACATCTCTGTCAACATCATCGCCATAGCCTATGCAGGACCGGATATCAAATACACCGCCTTTTGCAACGTAGGCAGTCTTGGAATTGATCAGAATAACCGGAGCTTTCTTATCCTCAACATCCTGTCCGACTTCATACCTCTCATGCTGAACACTCTCATGCTGACTACTCTCAGCAGTCTTGATAGCCGCATCTATATTCCCTGAATCATCAGCTGAATCTAATCCGTTCCCACCGGACAGATCAGATAAGGTATCACCCGTACTGACATATATCTGTTCTTCAGTATCTTCCTGCCCTGTTTCCACTTCAGCATCTGCAGATTCATCAACAAATATGGTATGTTCATCCACGTCACTTAGCGAGTCGTCTTTATCTTTACTTTTCATACTCACTGCATAAAAAAGAATAAGCGCCACTCCCGCTAATACAATGATTCCAATCACCATAATAAGGAATTTTTTTAAAAATCCATTCAATACTATACTTCCTCGTATTCACTCATCTCTACATAATCTTCGGGATTTGCTGATCTTTTGATATAGAACTTTCCTCCCTCAATTATGAGACTTCCACAGGAGCATTTAACTCCTCCAACTCTTTTCTTTGATTCTATAATATCACCGCACTTTTTGCACTGTGCTGCATTTCTCTTAATCTTTCTCATAACCCCCACCATTTCCTTACTCACTATATTTATTCATTATTTTTTCAAATTCAGGACGCATATCCTTCATAGCCTGTATAATATCCGGATCAAAATGTGTTCCGCTTTCTTCTGTCATAATCTCAAATGCCTTATCTACGGAAAATCCTTCTTTATACGGACGTTTGGATACCAGCGCATCAAAAACATCTGCAACTGCCATTATCCTGGCCGAAAGAGGAATATCTTCACCCTTCAGTCGTTCAGGATAACCTCTTTTGCCACCATCCCACCATTCATGATGGTAACCGGCTATATCTTTTGCCATAAGAAGATATTCTGTGGACCCCATTTTTCTCACTATATCTTCTATCATATTCCGTCCGCTTACAGTATGTGTTTTTATGGTGTTAAACTCTTCATCATCCAGTTTTCCTGGTTTGTTCAGTATAGCATCCGGAATTTTAATCTTACCGATATCATGAAGCGGAGCCGCAATCTCAAGAGCCTCTATGTAAGCATCATCTATGATATCTGTATGTTTACCTACCTCCTTCATTCTTCGAGCAAGAACTGCGCAGTATTCGGAGGTTCTCTTAACATGGTTGCCGGTAGTCTCATCCCTGCTCTCAACTATATCAGCAAGAGCAGCGATAATATTTACATTCATTTCATTTATTATCTGAGACTGCTTCTGGGTTCTGTCGATATAAGTATCTATTTCCTCAACCGTTTTCGACATGGCAAGAAACAGCTCTTCTATCTCATTACCTGTATGGATATCCAGGGATTTTATCTTCTCGACTGACTTGTTACGTCCCGAATCGCTGTCATAAGCAAACCTTCCCATTTCCTTAGCCATATTATTCCGCGGACTTACCACGCGCCTGTCGGCAAATACTGTAGTCACTGAAACTATGCATATGAGAAGTCCAAGAACCGAGGAAAACATTTTGCTACAGTATAGAAGTGTTTCAGTTCTTAGTAGAACTATATCATAATTGCCATCCGGAAATCCCGCCACTCTGGCTTCCATATAAGTCTTATAGGAAATCAGAAATGCGACTATAGATATAGCAAGTCCTGAACAGAACAGAATTCCCACCACCTGCCATCTGAGAGATATCCACTTCTTCATTCCCTCCGGAGTCGAAAAAACCATATCTCTTCCAGCTACAGGTATCAGCTCATCCTTTATACTTCCCGGAGTGATCTTATAGAAGATAAATGCAATCAGCAGCGACACTATTTTATCCGGGATTTCAACCGAATAATCACCCAGTATCTGAGATAACAGAACCGGGAATCCCATCTTTTGAAATACTTCTGCCGCCGGTTTTGCCACATTATCTGCTATCTGAAAATCAAAAAGAATATAAGTCAGAAATGAACACGGAATACTCAGGAGCATGAAAAAAGGAACTATGAAAAGAAGTCTGTAGGGTTTCTCAAACCAGCCCCTGTCCGTAGCTTTGCCTGCAATAACAGCAATAAGTACATTTATTATTCCATAATAAAAAGTAGACGTATCACTAAGACCACCAATCATGTTGGTGACAAAACCGACAATAGATCCGGGTGCCAGCCCGCCTACCGCCGCAACCGCCATAGTTCCTATAGAATCCATATATAGTGGAAGTCCTAGGGCGGAGGCAAGAGTCGTACCCAGTCGGTTTATCAAAACGCCTACTATTATTAATATAACTGAATATATTATACTCTTCTTAGTTAATGACCTCAATTCTGCACACTCCCATATAGTTAAAAAGTATCTCCCCAAATACTTCGAACCATTTG
>CACZOE010000321.1 GCA_902782695.1 uncultured Lachnospiraceae bacterium
CAGACCAGGGTTTCTGTCAGCTATAAGAATCTGATTGATAACCTTGAGGTTGGAGACAGAATTCTTGTAAATAATGGTCTCGTAATATTTGAAGTAAAGAGTCTTGAGGGAAATAATGCTGTATGTGAATGTCTGGCAGGTGGTGTACTTTCAGACAGAAAATCCATGAATTTCCCGAATAAGGTTCTGGATCAGCCATTCCTTAGTGAACAGGATAAGAAAGACCTGCTGTTTGGTATTCAGAATGGAGCTGATTATGTAGCAGCTTCCTTTGTATCAACTAAGAAGGATGTTCAGGAAATGAGAGATTTCCTGGATCAGAATGGTGGAAGAGATATAGAGATAATCGCTAAGATAGAGAATCGTTCTGGTGTAGAAAACATTGAAGATATCTGTCAGCTGTCCGACGGAATAATGATCGCCAGAGGTGATCTCGGCGTAGAGATTCCTGGTGTAGAGGTTCCTTCCGTACAGAAGTACCTGATATCAAAATGTAGAATGCTGGGTGTACGAGTAATAACTGCTACGGAGATGCTGGAGTCAATGATCAGCAATCCTCGTCCTACAAGAGCTGAAATTTCTGATGTGGCAAATGCAGTTTATGACGGCACATCTGCGGTTATGCTTTCCGGTGAGACTGCATCCGGTAAATATCCTGTAAAGGCTCTGAAAACAATGGTAGAAACCATAGAGTTTACTGAAACCAAGATTCACTATAAGAAACGTTTCAGAAATGCTGATTTCGAGGTTAGGAGCACACTGGATGCCATTTCCCATACAGCCTGCACAATGGCTATAGATGTGGATGCTAAATGTATTATAGTTAATTCCCTTAGTGGAAAGACTGCCCGCATGGTCAGCCGTTTCAGATGTCCGGTTGATATTATTGGTATGACAACATCAGCAAAGGTATGGAGAAAGCTGAACCTGAGCTGGGGACTTACCCCGGTTATGTGTGGTATGTATGATACCATGGAAGAAATGTTCAGAAATTCCGTACTTGAGGCTACAGAAGCTCTTGGACTTAAAAAGGGTGATAACGTAGTAATAACAGGTGGTGCGCTTAACGGAAATAGTGGAAACACAAATCTGATTCAGGTAGAAACAATAGAACGTGGAGTTTATGACTGATATAGAAGAATAATTCAAATAATCCAGTTAATAAGTTACATCAATATTAACTATATTTGATTTGCATTAATCGGCTGAAAGATGTATCATGTGATGTGAGAGGTGAAATTTAATAACTGGAGGTTGACTTTGTAATGCTGAAGCGTGACACTAAGGCTTTACTTCTCAATTCGTTCTTTGAACTGGCAAGTTCTAAACCTATTAACAAGATAACTGTAAGGGAGATATCAGAAAACTGTGGTGTAACCTCCCAGACATTTTATAATCATTTTAATGACAAGTATTCTCTGCTGTTCTGGGCACATGATAAATGGGTAGATAAGATATCCCAGCTATATAGTAATGGTGAGATTCCCGTAGAAGAGGCACTTCGAAGATATATAAACGGGTTTGCAAGAAATGGCGATTTTATTATAAATGCCTGCAGAAATACTGATGGACCTGATTCCTATAAGTGGTATGCAGCTGAGTGTCTGGCAAGTGTAATAAAGGGATATGTTATTAAGAAAACAAATGTAGAAGATATTCCGTTTGAAATCAGATTTTATATATCTATGTATGGAGTGGGAATAACCGCAATGATTTTCAAATGGCTGAGAGACGAGAAACCAATATCTGATACTGATCTGGCAAAATATATTTTAAAAGCGATGCCTGAAGATTTAAGAAAATACTGTGATGTAAATAAGTCCTGAGCCAAGTGCTCGGGACTTTTTTCAATAAAATAGGAAACTGTGTTTCTAGCTGCCTTTGGCAGCAACCGCCTTGTCGAAAAGCAGTTCACAGAAAATTCACAGAATTATTAGCACTCACTCTTGACGAGTGCTAATAATAGTGATATTATAGCATCAACATAAGGAAAGACAAAAGCTTAGGGTAGCCCTCCTGGAAAGTGACCATCCCAAGTCTTAGTCAAAATATTAAGAAAAGGAGATGTGGTTTATGTATTATCCAAGTTTATTCAATGATGAGTTTTATAATGACATGTTTGATGAGGTTATGAACTTCCCATTTACTTATGGAAAGAGACTCAGAAACGAGGTTCTTCAGAAGAAGAGATGTACTACCGATATCAAGGAGTATGAAGATAAGTATGTACTTGATCTCGAGCTTCCGGGATATGAGAGAAGCGAGATAAAGGCAGAGCTTAAGAATGGATACCTGGTAGTAAGTGCTGAACATGCTGAGGGTAAAGAGACTACTTCAGAGGATACTCAGGAAAAGGCTGAAGGAGCTGAAGCAGCACAGGAAACCGCTGAGGCAGAAGCTAAAGAGCAGAGTGCTGAAGTTGTTGAGGCAGAGCCAAAATATATCTGCAGAGAACGTTTTTATGGAAAGACTGAGAGAAGCTTCTATGTAGGTAAGGATGTTACCAAGAATGATATAAAGGCTCAGTTTACTAACGGAATCCTTAGCATAACAGTTCCGAAGATAGTTAAAAAACAGGAAGATGAAAAGGAGTATATCTCCATCCTCGATTAACCTTTCTTTATAAGATATGGCATCTGAAATCATATGGTTTCAGATGCCATATCTTTTTTATTTGTTTTAAGCACTTTCCTTGTATTTTTCTTTTTCAGGGGTTATAATCAATAAGGTGAAATAATTCGAAGGGTAGTATTTATGGATAACAGGAAATTAATAAAGAAGATAGAAAAGAATATCGGGATTAAAAAGAAGAAAAATACCATCCGAAGCCTTAACATGGCTCTTGGTTTTATGGCCTTTCTTGCCGGGTATTCTATATATATGAACCACACAGGATGGCTGCTGTCATACGGTATTATAGTAGCGGCGATTGCTATGCTCCTGGTTGCTGGATTCCTTTCTTACAGGATTAAGCTTCAGGTCGAGCTGAATAATGCAAAGGAAGATTACAGGCAGTGTATAGTAAAGCCTGCGGCTGAGCATTATGTTGAAGAGGGGGCTTTTTCAAGATCCGGAAGCGTAACTGAAAGAGAGATAGTTAGCACACTTCTCTTTTCTGACGGACCGGAGTATAAGTATTCTTCAAGTAATGAGCTTAAAGGTGTATATAAGGGCGTCAGATTTTCAAATTCGGATATGGTTGAAGACTGTTATTCCAACAATATCCACGTATGTGGCAGACTGTTCAGTTTCGATATGCCTACCAGAAATGTAAATCCTGTTATTTTCACAACTGCTACAGCAGGAGTGATAGAGTTTCATCATTCCAGAGTAAGACTTATAAAAACGGCGAATGACCAGATAAATAAAATGTTCAGGGTTTATGCTTTCGATGAGAATGAAGCAAATGAACTTCTTACGGACAGCATGATACATAAGCTGAGAGAACTGGTTGCTCTCCAGCTTGGAAAGATACTTAAGATTAGCTTTCACAGTGGAAAGGTGTATGTGTTCTATACAACAGATAAGCCTACCTATGAAGAGTTCTTTACGAAGAAAAGTGATGTAAAAGAAGAACTGGTAAAAACCCAGAACGAGTTCAATGCTGTAGGAAAGATAATAGATATTCTATAAATGAAAAAGTGTGTCAACAACGTCGTTGACACACTTTAATTTTTTTATATTATGATAATTTTTCGATTGCTGTATCAATTCTTTTTAGTGACTCTTCCTTACCGAGAATTGACATCAGTTCGGTAGCTCCACCCGGTGTGGCTGCTTTTCCAGATAATGCAGTTCTTATAGGCCACATGATAAATCCGGTCTTATATTCATGTTCTGCGCCAAAGGCTTTCAGAATCTCAAACAGACTGTCATTATCAAAGGCAGCAGCACTTTCTATAACCGGACGTACTTCCTTTAGAAGCTGGAGTGAATTCTCCGGATTAGTTTTCATCTTCTTGTGAGTGTACATGTCTGTATCGTACTCTGGTACATTTTCAAAGAAATCTACCTGGTCAGGAATATCTGTAAATACTTCAATTCTTGACTGAATCATTTGGGCTATATGCTTCAGATCCAGTGGACGGCTGATTACTTCTTTAAGAATAGGTTCTGCTTTCTTGTAGAAATCATCAAAGTCCATTTTCTTGATATATTCGCCATTCATCCACTTCAGCTTGGTCATATCAAGGACAGCAGGTGATTTTGATATCTTGTGATAATCGAATTCCTTCACCAGTTCCTCGAGAGAAAAAATCTCGTTATTTCCCTCAGGACTCCAGCCGAGAAGTGATACAAAGTTCACGATGGTTTCTGTCAGGAAGCCTGCATCCAGCAGATCTTCAAATGATGAGTGTCCGCTTCTCTTTGACAGCTTGCTGTGATTCTCATCGGTGATAAGAGGGCAGTGGATATATACAGGAACCTCCCATCCAAAGGCTTCGTACAGACGATTATACTTTGGAGCTGAGGAAAGATATTCGTTTCCTCTTACTACATGAGTTATACCCATGAGATGATCATCTACAACATTTGCAAAATTATAAGTTGGATAGCCATCTGATTTGATAAGGATCATATCGTCCAGCTCAACATTCGGAACAGTTATGGTGCCATAGAGTTCGTCTTCGAATTTGGTTTCTCCGGTTGTTGGATTGTTCTGTCTTATAACATAAGGGATTCCGGAATCCAGTTTAGCCTGTATTTCTTCCTTGGAGAGATGGAGACAGTGCTTGTCGTAGTGGAAGACCTTCTTCTTCTCACCATCTACTTCGATTTCCTGGTTGAGAGAAGCAAGACGATCCTCGTCACAGAAGCAGTAATAAGCTTCCCCACGTTCGATCAGTTTCTTTGCATATTCCAGATAAACGCCCTGAGCCATTCTTTCAGACTGAATATACGGACCTACGCCGCCATCTTTATCAGGACCTTCATCCCAGAGAAGACCGGTTGTTTTAAGAGTTCTGTATATTATGTCAACCGCACCTTCCATTTCACGATTCTGATCAGTATCCTCAATTCTGAGTATGAAGTCACCGCCTTCATGCTTGGCAATGAGATAAGCGTACAGGGCAGTACGCAGATTGCCGACATGCATTCTTCCTGTCGGACTTGGGGCAAATCTTGTTCTAATTTTCTGCATTTATTTTTCCTCTTTTCCGGGAGAGTATACTCTCCTTGGTTTTTTCTAATCTGCTTTTTCTTTCGTTTATATCTATAACATCATTTTCATAATGTCTGTTATCATCTGAGTCGGACATGTCTTCAGCTGCTTCGCTTATGGCCGGTGAGCTATGATGAGTTTCTTCAAGTTCGTCATCTTCCCAGAGCTCATTTGTATTTTCATTATATTTTTCAAGTTCATGCTCGGCACTTCTTTTTCTGCATACATGAAGATACTCATTTAACTGTGCTCCGATGAAAATGGAATATATAACGAAATACATCCAGAACATGAGCATAATAACTGTTGTCAGTGAGCCGTACATGAAGCTTTTAGATGCATAGTAATCGATGTAAAGTGAGAAAATCTTGGTTATGATAACCCAGAGAAAAGCTGAAAGAAGCGCCCCTGGCATCTGTTTTCTAAGCTTCAGTTTCTTGCTCGGTACGATGGTATACATCAGATCGAACATGACGAAGAGTAGAATGAGTGTGGCTGAACTTCTTATACTGTATACAAGAAGTGTTACATCAGTAAAATGTGGGAACTGATTCAGGATATACAGCGCTATCTGTGTTCCGAACATATTCAGTGGAACCAGAAGAAGTACGATAATTACAAATACTATGGTATATACTGCACTGATACTTCTTATGATGAAATAGTTTCTGGATTCTCTGGAACGATAGACCTCGTTAAGTCCATATCTGACAGCAGTAAGACCTTTGGCAGCTGACCATACGGCTACTACCAGGGAAATGATGGTAATGGAATTTGATGAATTGTCATACATTTCCTTGATCAGACCTGCTACATATTCCTCAAAACTGCTCGGAAGAACATAATAAATAAGCTCAAGCATTTGTTCCTGAGTAAAAGGAAGAAGCTTGGGGATACATATGATAAGGTTTATTATCGGGAAAAATGAGAGGAATATGAAGAATGCTGACTGTGCGGCAAATGCGCCCATATGTTCATCAGCAGTTGATTTCCAAAACCTGATAATGTCTTTGATACGTTTTATCATACCATGGATTCCTTCATAATGATAACTGGAAAGTTATACAAAACAAAAGGCTTAGCGCCTGCAAGCGTCAAGCCGAATAAGTATCTGTCACATTTACAGTTCCAGTAAAAATATTAAACATCCGGGGGTGCCGGCCCCTGCTTTCTGACTCCTAGCCCATGGCCAGGTGGAGACTCGCAACTGACTTTCTGATGTCCACTCAAGGAGGCATATCATCCAATCAGCAATATAGAGATTCCTCAGAGAATATGTAGGTTCAAAATACACAGGAGTTATCGGTCATCCCAGATATTTAATTCGTGTCTTATATAAGATACCCTAATTATAGTCGTTTAAAGAATATATTGCAACAAAAAAATATATGTAAACCAGTTAAAATAAGGCAAAATGCAAAAAGTTTGAAAAAAAATGTCTTTATACTTGTATTTGGAGGCACTATCATTTATCATTATACGGATGTGATATTATCTGCAGAGAAGTTCTAATATTATGATGTAAGAATGATGTAGGGAATATCTTATAATAGGTAAATCTATAAAGTGGATATATAAAGTTCAGTAGGAAACGGAGACAGATATGAGCAATATTGAGTATGATGAAGTTGATGAAGTTTTTGAGGAAAAACGCCCCAGAAAGAAGAAAAAGAAGGGGATGAGCTCTAACGTTAAATGGGGAATAGCTCTTATTCTCGAACTTATCATTATTATCATTATGGGATATGGAGTTTTCAGAATTTATCTCCATGATAAATATCAGAAGTTTGATCACGTAGATGATCTGACTCAGGAAGAACTTAAAATAAATGAGGGCGCCAATGAAGATATGAAGGGTTACACCAACATAGCACTTTTCGGTATTGATGCCCGTGACAATTCACTTGGTAAGGGCAGTCGAAGCGATGCAATAATGATTGCCAGCATAAATAATGATACGAAGGAAATAAGGATAGTATCTGTATACAGAGATACATTACTCCAGATAACAAAAAATGACGGTGGAACAGTAACAACAAAGGTCAACGCTGCTTATGCATATGGTGGCCCTGAGCTTGCTATCCAGACACTTAATCAGAACCTTGATCTAAATATTTCAGAGTATATTACCGTTAACTGGGAGGCTCTTACCAGAGCTATAGATTCACTGGGTGGTGTAGTGGTTCATGTGGAAGAAAATGAGCTGTCCACTCTTAACGGAGTTCTTGCTGAACAGATACAGGTTAATGGAATTAACTCAGATGGCGTTTACGAAACAGGATATGTGACACTTAACGGAGCACAGGCTACAGCTTATGCGCGTATCAGAAGTACAGATCAGGGTGATATCACAAGAACAGAGCGTCAGAGAGAAGTTATAAATGCAATGCTCGTTAAGGCTAAGAAGTCTGACCTTAAGACACTGAATAAAATAATAGATGAAGTATTCCCATATGTGGGAACTTCTATTACAGAACAGCAGGTGCTTGACCTGGTATCAGGCGTAATGTCTTATGAACTGAAGAGTACCATGGGATTCCCTATCAAGTTTAATTTCTATTCAACTCCTCAGAAGGGTTCCTGTATAGCACCAGTTGATCTGAATGAAAATGTAAAAACTATGCAGAAGTTCCTCTTTGATACTGCTGATTATGTGCCTACCAATACTGTTCAGACCATAAGTGCCGAGTTAACAGCAGAAACCGGTTATGCCAGCGAGGGACCTATCTCTGTTCCTGAAGGAAATGCACCGGAAGCAGCGCCTGAAGAGGGTGGCGATACTGAGGCAAGTACTCAGGAATGATATTAGAAGTAATTGTATAAACTCACTTGTAATAAAACTATATATTGTGTTATACTGACATAGTTGATTGAATAATCCGTTAATCTGTAGTGTGATTCTAAGCGGCTTTTTGTTAGCGAGGAATTTATGTTTGATATATGAGGGGAATAGTAATGAAAGACTTTATGAACAGACTTGGCGAGTTGCAGCCGGCAACATTGGTACTTCTTATCTTTGCAGCCATATTACTGCTGCTTCTGCTTGTTCTCATAATTGTTACTATAAAAGTTCTGAAATCAAGTGACGATGACGATTATGAGGAGGATGAACCAAAGGGTAAGGATGAGGACGACAGCGACGAGGAGGAAGAGGAAGAAGATGAAACCTCCCGAAAGGTAAATGAAGCAGTCAAGTCCGTAGAAGAAACCAAGGCTAAGGTTGAGGCTGAGAAGATCGCTAAGGCAGCAAAGAAAGAGAAGGCTGCTAATGACGATGAAGATAGAGAAAGTGCAAAAGCTAAGGTTGAAGAGATAGCTAAGGCAGTCAAGAAGGGCGCTTCTGATTCTGAAGACGATGAAGATGAAGAAGAGTATGAAGAACAGGAAGAGCTGGAAGAACCTGAAGACAGCGAAGAAGAATATGAAGATGAATACGAAGAGGATTCATCTGATGACGAAGACGAAGAACTGGCACCTGATGATGAGGCAACAGGCGAGCTTGATACAGTAAAAATCCGTGAAGCACTTGCAAAGGAAAAGAGAGATGCTGAAGAGTCAGGAGTAGCTCAGGGCGAGACAGCCAGAGAACGAGCAGAGTCTCCTGAGTACAATGCTTCCTTTGACAGCGCATTTGTAGAAAAGCCGGATAATGATACAGATAAGCCGGAACCACTTATTCCAAATCCTACACCTGATATTCCAAAGGGTAAGACACTGGATGCTGCTGAAGAAGCTATAGTAGCTGGAGCAGTAAAGGCAGCACGTTCAGGCGGAAAGGCAGCTAAGGCTGCAAAGACAGCTGGTAAAGCCGCTGTAAAGACAGCTGAAAAGGCTGCACCAAAGCAAAAGAAGAAGCAGAGTATTGAAAAGCCTGCAGCAGCAGTAGCAAAGGGTTCTTCGAAGTATTACTGGTATAATGAACAGGATATGGAAGGACTTGCAAGACAGGAAGACAGATATTTCAAATATCATTACTTCGATGATGCAGATGATGCAATACTTGATCTTGTTACAGAAATGTACGACTGTGCATATGTAAGAACAGAGCAGTTGCAGAGAATAGCTTATGGTATTACATTTAAGTCACTTGGAATGAAAGAGATACTTCAGTCTGAGGAAGACCTGAGCTTTAATAAAAACAGAGCTACAAAGGAACCTACAGAGGATGATAAGGAAGAGGTATACATCAAGTGGTGTGAATATGTAGACAGCTTCCAGGATATCGTGAAGATAGAAGCTCCTACAGAGGTTAAGGTGTACATCAAAGAGAAGATGTATGAATATGGCCGTAAGGATGTTGAAGAGCTGATGCACAGCCCATACTAAAATGTATATATAAAACTCCGGAGACTCAGGCGAGTTACCGGAGTTTTTTCTTTATGTTGTATACAACTTTAGTCTAGGATACTGCGTCTTTGAAAGTATACATCTCTAGACGGACGGATTAGAAACATGAGTACGTTCCCTGTTCAAACACGCTGCGCTTACTAAGCATTGCCTGTCGACCTCGTTTTACGCAGTAAAAAAGAATGTCCGCTCACCCCGGAACTTCTGTGGAACCGATCGGCGGCACTTTTTTACTGCTACTCGGCCTCCGTCAA
>CACZOE010000322.1 GCA_902782695.1 uncultured Lachnospiraceae bacterium
CTGCTTCGCAGAACGCATCCTCACTCCGTTCGGACCCTGGGACCCCTCGGCTCTTCGAGCCGTATCCCAGAGCTTTACCATCCCATTTCCCCTAAGAAGGTGCGGAGTTTCTCGTGACGTTCGCGGTCGCCTGTTACATACTGGCCGAGGTGGCACTCACCGCAGATGGCTCCATCCTTCAGATAGATAATCCTGTTTCCACGGCGAGCTGATTTCATATCGTGAGTTACCATTACAATGCTCTGACCACCTCTGTTGAACTCTGTAAGAATATCGAGTACAGCGTCACTGCTGGCACTGTTCAGGGCTCCTGTCGGCTCATCTGCGAATACCATATCGGGAGTATTGATGAGAGCTCTGATGATTCCGACTCTCTGAGCCTCACCACCGGATAACTGATTTGGGAATTTATTCCAAAGCTTTTCCTCTATTCCAACCTTCACTAATAGTTCTTTAGCTTTCTTTGTAAGCTCCCTCTTGTTTTGTCCAGTAAGAAGTCCGGCAGCAAGAACATTATCCAGAATGCTCATAGTTCCAATCAGATGTATCTGCTGGAACACGAAACCGCAGTGTCTTCTTCTGAATATTGCCAGCTGATCACTATTAAATTTTGTTATATTCTTGTCGCAGAATATTATCTTTCCAAGACTTGCTTTATCCCTTCCAGAAAGAGCATACAAAAGAGTAGATTTTCCTGCTCCTGAAGAACCCATGATTACAGTAAAATCGCCATCATAGATTTCCAGATCCATATTCTTTATGATATGATGCTGAACTCCTCCTACTGAAAAGGACTTGCAAAGCTTATCGGATTTTATAATTGTATTTTTGTTTTCCATATATTTTTCCCTTTTTAAGGTATGACTTACTCATATTTCTTAAGATTTACTTTCTTTACTATGGTTGCAATGATTGCTATGAGTGCTATAACTGCTACTGCTGCTCCACCAAGTATAGCTGTACTCATATTCTTAGGTTGCTCAACTTCTGCGGTTTCTTCAGGCTTTGCCTCATCTACTACAAGAGCAACTGAATCTTCAAAGGTACTCACATTTCCAGATGCATCCTCAAAATCAACCTTGATGTGAATGTCATCATCACCAACTTTATCAGGAGTAATTGTCATATCTACAGCGCTGCTTGCACCTGCCTCAATAGTACCAGCATAGTAGGAAACCTCCTGGATAGTGTCACCACTAAATTCCACAGTGGCATTTCTTATAGTATCAAGACCCATGTTATTAACTTTAAGAGAAAGGCTTGTTTTTCCATCAACACTCAGCTCTGACTTGGAAAGCTTGATCTCTGAGATACCGAGTCTTGCCTCCTGAACTACAGGAACTGTTATATTTCCAGAACCTTCAAATGAATTTTTTGAATTATCTTCATAATTGTAATTTACATTTACGGTGTAGTTCTTCTGCTCCAGATCCTCTCTTGCTTTCATTTCAACTGTCACGTCACAGGCATCCTCTTTATCAAGACTGTCGATGTAAATCGAATCCGAACCTGAAGTAGTTACTATCTGGTTTTCTTCTGTTGAAAGCTTCAGCTCGATGTTACGAAGCTTTGTACTGGTTGACTCATTCTTAAGGTGGATGGTCATTTTAAATGTATCTCCGGCCTTTACTGATTCTCCGTCGATATCTCTGCCTGTTACAACAAGCTTTGGTGTAGCATAGTATGAAACTGTTTTCTTATCTGCTTCATCTGTGCTTGTTATTGTGATCGTTGCTGAATCAGTATCCTTAAGAGCAGTGCCAAGGCCTGATGCATTAACACAGTTTAAATCATAAATCCCCTGCTGTGGCACTAAGAACATTGCCCCTGCTATAAGTGCCGATCCAATCAAAAATGTTCCGATTTTCTTCATAATACTTTATCTCCTTTTTATAATGCGGCAGCTCCTTAGTCACATTTATCTGTAACTTCTGTCCTGCCTTGATTTCTCTGATTACGGCATTATAATAGCAAATGAAATATTAAGCGTCTTTATCGGAACATTAATTTTAGATTAAGCTATATTTTGAATTATTAATAATTTATTATCTGACTCTGTTTATTTTTTCATCAGGTAAGCCTGAAGCCAACAGTGACTTTAAATCCACCATCAGCATTCTCGCAGACTATGACACCTTGCATATCCTGCATAAGATTACGGGAAATGTTAAGTCCCAGACCGGAACCTTCGATACCTTCTGCATTGGAACCACGCCTGAATTTTTCCATTATGAATGGCAGATCTTCCTCCGGAACACCTCCACCCTTATCAGCAAGACTTACATACAGATACTCCTCATCAGTTTTTGATGTAAGAATGATATCTGTATCAGCATATTTATATGAATTATAGATAATATTTGAAAATACCTGTCCTGCCCGAAGTCTGTCCATAGAAATCAGACATTCAGGTATCTCTGAATATACAACCCTGGAAGCATAATCAGCATTTTCTATCAGAGCTTTTATTTCCGTACTTTCCATCTCGATAGCCTTAACCTCGAGCTGCTCCAGTTCCTTAAGTGTGGAAGCAAAAAGGTTATTTACCAGTGCATCTATCTGATCAGCCTTTGCTCCTATGGATTTTATCTTGCTGCTAGTAAAATCGTCATTTGACTGCTCAGATTTAGCCTCAAGAAGTTCTGACATAGCTTTTATGGAAGCTACGGGAGTTTTTATATCATGTGACAACTGAGCTACCAGCTCTCTTTTACTGATATTTGCCTCGTATTCGCGTTTTCGGGCAATGGCCAGCTCATCGCGCATTATATCGAAGCTCTCAGTAAAAGCACCAAACACATTCTTCCTGTCCATTTCAAGTGGCTTATCCAGGTCTCCTGCAGCAACAGCCCCGGCAAAATCACGCATCTTATCAAATGGACGGATAACATTCTGATATATCCATACTGCATATCCGATCCAAAGAACCATTACAGCAATATAGCTGATAACATAAATCTTTGCGTAGTACTGATTCACCTTTTTTTCCAGGTTGATGATATCATTATGAATTATCAGCCAGCCGAAGAATTCATCCTCAACAAATATCTCACGGATAGTCTCTCTATCCCTTGTTGCAGAAATAATAGTCTGAGCTTTTTCAGGTGAACTTGAGTACAACACATTTTCCTTAGCATCAAGAATCGTATAATCAAAGGAATATGGTCCCGATGCCTTGGAAACAACATGACTCTTACTCTTTTCTATCTCGTTAAGGAGCTGGTTAATCTCAACCACGTCAAGTCCGGATACCTTATCCTTCCTGGAAAAATCTACCATCATCGGAGGAAACAGCATCAGAAATATTGAAATTATAATGATAATTATCAGACTTTTCTTCATTGTCATCTACCGAGTAATATCTCAACCTAGTTTTCCTTATAGTTCAGCATAAGACCCATTCCTCTGATGGTCTTGATAATCTTTGGACTATTAGGATCTTCCTCTATTTTTTCCCTCAGATGTCTCAGATGAACATTAAGAGTTCCCTCTGATACAAAACTGTCTTCCCAGACATTATCGAAGATCTTCTGTTTGGAAACCACTTTGTTACGATTATCCAGAAGATATACGAGAAGCTTATATTCCATGGCAGTAAGCTCCACCAGTTCGTCATTTTTACGTACCAGCGCAGCTTCAGTATCTACCTCTAAATCTCCCAGATAATACACATGCTTCGAAGAACTGTCAGAGTTATTTTGAAAATCAGCAGCAGAGGACTCACCAGAAATATGTCCATTTTTAACAGCATTTTCTGCTGACTTCTCGTATCTCTTAAGCACCACCTTAACTTTAGCATGAAGTACATTTAGCGAGTAAGGCTTGGTAATGTAATCATCACCACCGATATTCAGAGCAATGACCATATCGTCATCACTTGATCTGGCACTAATAAAGAGAATCGGTATATCATATTCTTTTCTTAAAGTCTTACATAGTTCAAAGCCCGAGGTCTTACCCAGATTTATATCCAGAAGAATCAGCTTCGTAGTATTCTCTTTAAAAAAATCTAGAGCATCCTGAGCAGTGTAAACTGCACAGGATTTGATATCAAACATATTAAAATATTCAGCAGTGGAATCTGCCAGTTCCACCTCATCATCTATTATCAGTACACTGTAGTCCATATTTATCCCCCTGATATTTCATCCTACACTGTCTTATGACCACAATCTGTATCACAACCTTCGCAGTCATCTGTACCGCCAGCTGTTGCGCCACTCACAGGTGCAAGCCCCAGCGCATCATGTGCTACCTGAATCATTATGGCACATTCTATTCTCTTTCTAAAGAGCTCGCAGCCATATTCATAGATACCCTTAACATCACCTGTAGCATGATAGGCATTCGCTGCACAGCCACCTGAACAATAATGCATTGCCCAGCAGTCACGGCAGTCCGGTCTGGCATAAGCGTTGCATACACGAAATTCTTCCTGTCTCTCCTTATTGGTCACGCCTGTCCAGAGGTCCCCAAGTTTATAACCCTCATCACCAACGAACTGATGACATGGATAGAGGTCACCCCAAGGGGTAACTGCCATATATTCGGTACCAGAACCGCAACCGGATATTCTCTTATAGATACAAGGTCCGGACTTCAGATCTATCATGTAATGATAGAAGGTAAATCCTCTTCCCTCAATATCTCTCTTTAGCATTTCCTTTGCAAGTATCTCATACTGCTCTTTCAGAATCGGAAGGTCCTCCTCCGTAAGTGCAAGAGCATCTCCCGGCTTACTAACCACCGGCTCCATGGAGAGTTCCTTGAAGCCCAGATCAGCCATGGTAAATATATCCTCAGTAAAGTCGGTATTCAGATGAGTAAATGTACCACGCATGTAGTAGTTCTTGCCACCTCTTGCTTCAACAAGCTTCTGGAATTTCGGAATGATCTTGTCAAAGCTTCCATTTCCCTGATAATCAACTCTGGTTCTGTCATGAACCTCTTTACGTCCATCAAGAGACAGAACTACATTGCTCATTTCTTTATTACAGAAATCTATAACATCATCATCTATAAGCATTCCATTGGTAGTCAGAGTAAATCTGAAATTCTTGCCGGCTTCCTTCTCAATGGAGCGGGCATATCTGACAATATCCTTGCAGACTTCCCAATTCATAAGAGGCTCTCCACCAAAGAAGTCCACCTCAAGATTATGTCTGGAGCCACTATGCTCCACAAGGAAATCAATAGCCTTCTTACCTACCTCAAGACTCATGAGTGCACGCTCACCATTGTACTTTCCCTGACTGGCGAAGCAGTACTCACAGTTAAGATTACAGGTATGTGAAACGTGAAGACAAAGAGCTTTGATGACATCGCCGCTTCTCTTCTTAAACTCTCCTGCAAGAGGCTCAAAAGTATCCGGAGTATACAGCTTATGAGCATCAACCAACGTCCTCACATCATCAATACAGAGTCTGATATCAGCCTCCGTAACATCCTCTCTGTCACCATATCGTTCCAATATTATGTCAACTATTTCATTCTCACTCTTCTCAGGATACATTTCAATAATGTCATAAGCTACATCATCTACACTATGTACAGACCCCGAGCAGGTATCAAGTACAATATTATAACCATTTAATTTATACTGGTGTACCATTTGTTTTCCTCTCGTTTTTATTTATATACATTTACGGACAAACGGATTTGAACATGAGTACGTTCCCTGTTCAAACACGCTGCGCTTGCTAACCATTGCCTGTCGACCTCGCTTAACGCTGTAAAAAAGAATGTCCGCCTACCCCGGAACTTCTATGGAACCGATCGGCGGCACTTTTTTACAGCTACTCGGCCTCCGTCAA
>CACZOE010000323.1 GCA_902782695.1 uncultured Lachnospiraceae bacterium
CGTCTCGGAAAGTCGCGACTTCGTCGCTTTCCGTCTGCTTTCGCAGACTTCTTTCCTCGTCAACGTTAGAGCCGCATATGCGGCTCTATAAGAAAATAAGAGCATGGATTAGCAAGCGAGCTTGCATCCATGCTCTTATTTTCTTATTACCCGCGCATTCTACTCATATGCGTCGAAGTTCATAACTTGTCTCTTACGTGCGAGTTCGTCATTCTCGAGATATTCATCGTATGTGCACTGTTTATCGATGAGACCTGTCTCGGTAAGTTCCATGATTCTGTTTGCTGTTGTCTGAATAAACTGATGATCCTGACAAGCAAAGAGAACTACTCCAGGGAATTTGATAAGTCCATTATTAAGGGAAGTTATAGCCTCCATATCCAGATGGTTTGTAGGCTCATCCAGTATAAGTACATTTGTTCCCATGATCATAAGCTTTGACAGAAGGCATCTAACCTTCTCTCCTCCTGAAAGGACCTTTACCTTCTTGAGGCCGTCCTCTCCTCTGAAGAGCATTCTTCCAAGGAAGCCTCTTACATAGGTAGCATCCTTCTCTTCTGAGAACTGTGTAAGCCAGTCTACGATTACCAGATCATTATTAAATTCCTTGGTATTGTCCTTAGGGAAATAGCCCTGAGATGTAGTTACACCCCACTTATATTCACCCTCATCAGGTTCCTCTTCTCCTGCAAGTATCTTGAAGAGCATAGTTGTAGCCTGTGTCTTAGGACCAACAAAAGCAATCTTGTCTTCACGTCCTACAGTGAATGAAATATCATCCAGTACCTTTACACCTTCCACAGTCTTTGAAAGATGTGAAACTGTAAGCACTTCGTTACCTATCTCACGATTAGGTCTGAAATCGATGAATGGATACTTACGGCTTGATGGCTTTATCTCCTCAAGCTCGATCTTCTCCAGAGCCTTTTTACGTGAAGTAGCCTGCTTAGATTTAGATGCATTTGCAGAGAATCTGGCAATGAATTCCTTCAGTTCCTTTATCTGCTCTTCCTTCTTCTTATTTGCTTCCTTCATCTGACGTATCATCAGCTGACTGGATTCATACCAGAAATCATAGTTACCTGCATATATCTGAATCTTTCCATAATCAAGGTCAGCTGTATGTGTACAAACCTTATTAAGGAAATATCTGTCGTGGCTGACAACTATTACAGTATTTTCAAAATTGATAAGGAACTCTTCCAGCCATGCAATAGCGTCCATATCCAGGTGGTTTGTAGGCTCATCCAGAAGAAGAACATCAGGATTACCAAAAAGAGCTTTAGCAAGAAGGACCTTTACCTTCTTGTTACCGTCCATGTCCTTCATCATCAGATAATGATCTTCAGTCTCAACACCTAGACCGTTAAGCAGTGTAGCTGCATCTACCTCTGCATTCCATCCATCCATCTCAGCAAATTCTGTTTCAAGCTCAGATGCTCTGACTCCATCCTCGTCAGAGAAGTCCTCCTTGGCATAGATAGCGTCCTTTTCCTTCATTATCTCATAAAGTCTCTGATTACCCATAATAACGGTATCCAGAACCGAATATTCATCATATTTAAAGTGGTCCTGCTCAAGGACAGACAGTCTCTCTCCCGGATCCATGGAAACGTCACCTGTAGTAGACTCCAGTTCACCTGAAAGAATCTTCAGAAATGTTGATTTTCCTGCACCATTTGCTCCAATAAGACCATAGCAGTTACCTGGGGTAAAGGTAATGTTTACATCTTCAAAGAGTGCTTTCTTACCAAATCGCAGGGAAATGTTATTTGCACTTATCATATTTTCTCTCCTTTATCATATTAAACGAATCAAAAGAATTACTTTCAACTCATTATGTGTCCAGTTCATCGATCAGCTTCTCAATAAGTCTCTTCTTGCAGAAGATGTCATAGCCCAGAAGGAATATGAAAACCAGCTTGTTCAGATACTCATCCTCTTCCTTCGGAAGCTTCTTATCTGTTATCTGGGAAGCCTTGATCACACTTGCTTCTATATTAAAATACTCCGGCTTTTCCAGCTCAAAAGTCTTTTTATAGAGATCAAAGAGTTTATCACTATCCATCTCTTCATCCAGAAGAGGTTTCATCAGCTTCTTTATATCTCCGATAGAGATAACATTCTTCATATAATAAATATATATAAGAAGAATCAGATGCTGCCTGCTATATTTTTTCTTAACCGGCGGTGGGAGCAGTTTGTTTTTAGTGTAGTTATTGATCATGGCTTTTGTGAGGATCTTGTCCTCTTCGTCATGAAGATTCTCCTGAAGCGCATCATCCATGAACTGTGTGAGCTGTTCCATATAGAGATCCATATCCGGAATTTCCTCCGGAGATATGAAATCCAGCTTCAGTTTCTCACGGATTTCCTTTTTTAGTTTGATCAGTTCTTCATCCATATCATTCTCCTATTTTCACAAAACCTTAACGATATCAACTCTCTCTACACGGTTTTTCTCAACTTTGCCACACTTTATAGTTACTTCTCCGGTTCGGACCATATCGCCTTCAATCGGAAGTCTGTCCAGCAGTTCTATCATAAGTCCGCCAACTGAATCATAATCCTCCGACTCCAGGCTGGTACCAAGTGCGTCATTAAGATCATCCAGTTTAACTGAACCATCAACATCATAGTGACCGGGACTTATTTCTTTGATGAATTCATTTTCATGTTCATCATATTCATCACGGATATCACCTACTATCTCCTCTATCAGGTCTTCCAGTGTAATGATACCGGCAGTCACTCCATACTCATCAAGGACTATACACATACTCACTGATGAAGCCTTCATATCCGCAAATATTTCGGCTGTTCGCTGATATTCATAGACATATACAGCTTCTCTCATCAAATCCTTGATAGTCACTTCACCGTTTTTAACCTTATCGTACTGGATGAGAATATCCTTCACCAGGATCATACCTATAATGTTATCCTTTGAGTCATCATAAACCGGAAGTCGGGAATACCCCTCCTCTTCTATAAGATCACGAAGTTCATCATAGGTAGCATTTACATCCAGACAGATCATATCCGCCCTTGGGATCATGATATCCTTAGCGATGGCATCGCCAAAGTCCACAACGTTATTGATCATCTTTTTCTCGGACTTCTCAATAACACCTTCTTCACTGCTCACATCAACGATTTTAAGCAGCTCAGTCTCAGTCATCTGGTCCGGATTATAATCCGGATCTATCCTAAGCAAAGCAAAAACACCTCGACATATAATATTCAGAAACCATATGACAGGCGTTAATATGTTCATCAATATATATACTGGTTTAGAAAAGAACAGCGATAATTCGAGTGAGTACTGAGTCGCAATGGTCTTTGGAGTTATCTCCCCGAATATTAGGACAAGAAATGTAAGTATACCGGTTGTAAGCCCTATAAATCTGCTACCCAGAAGATTAGTACACAGAACAGTCGTAAGAGCAGACGCTGAAATATTTACTATATTATTACCAATCAGTATAGTGGAGAGAAGCTTCGAAGAATCTTCTCTCATCTTTATGATCAGTTTCGCTTTTTTTCCGCGCCTTCCGCCTTCGTCGCACACAACTCTCAGCTTGTTCAGACTGACTGTCGTCAGAGCAGTCTCCGCCGACGAAAACAGTCCTGAGAGTACCAGGAGCAGTAATAAAACGATCAACTCTACTATCGAGCCAGGGTCCACTAAATCATCACTCCTTATCACCTAAATCTTTTACGATTCCCATACGTTCAAATATCATATCGCAGCTGCCATTACCATAGCTTAGAAAACGATTCACTCTGCTTATGGTTGCAGTGGAGGCTCCTGTCTGTTTAGCTATCTCTATATAAGTCTTATTCTGATACAGAAGCTTCGCCACTTCAAATCTTTCAGCAACTCCGAGTATTTCATTCGCAGTAAAAATGTCCTCAAAGAAGCTGTAGCATTCTTCTTTATTCTTTAATGAAAGCACCGCCTCGAACAGATCATCTACTGCCGGTGTCTTAATGGTCTTTGCCATCACTACCCCCTTACTACTTAGGTTCCTTTCGAACCCATACAGATACAGCACCTCTGTTTACATAGAAATTACCGCATCCATCTTCATCTATCTTTATATTATACTTAGCATTTCCCATTACATCGGAGAAATGTGCTCCTGCATACTGTCGTCCGATGTACATTCTCTTGGTTCCGCCCTTGCCATCTGACATAACTACAGCAAGTCCGGAATCCTTATGCTCTTCGTCACCCTCTCTGGTCCAGCCGATGCAATCCGGATCATCCAGATAATCATGCTGAAGACCATAAGCCTTGGTCTTTCTGAGCTTCATCAGCTTATCAAGCAGCTGTTTCTTAGACTTAACTTTACTATGGCTGATTCCTTTATAATCACCATAGAATACACATGGATAACCACCCTCTCTGAGAAGTATCAGAGCATATGCCATAGGCTTGAACCAGTCTTCAACAAATGACTCAAGCGGCTGACCAGGCTGGGTATCATGATTATCAACAAATGTAACTGCCTTAATCGGATTTGCCTTTACAAGGGTTCCATCCAGAATAGTTCTCAGATCATAAGAACCACCGGCTTTTGAGCAGTGATAGAGATTATAATGAAGCGGAACATCGAAAAGTGATGCCTCAGATCTGATGGCACTTAGATACTCAGTAAGTACATTTACATCACCATTCCAGTACTCTCCTACAGCAAACAGCTCTCTTCCAGTCTGAGATCTTACACTGTACAGGAAATCTCTGTAGAAGGATGCCGGGATATGTTTAACAGCATCTAGTCTGAATCCATCAACTCCTGTGGTCTCTACGTACCATACAGCCCAGTTAATGAGTTCTTCAAACACTTCCTGGTTATCAAAATCTATATCAGCACCCATGAGATAATCATAGTTTCCATTTTCCAGATCTACCTCATTGTTCCACTCTTTACCGGAAAATTTATATATAGCCTTTACCAGGTTATCCTGATCCCAGTCGATTCCGTCAAAATGCGTCCAGTTCCAGGTGAACTTTGAATATTTCTTCTTACGTCCGGGAAATGTAAATTTGGTCCAGGCACCGATGGTTTTTCCATCGCCTATCATCTGATAACGGTTGGACGAATTAAACTCCTGAGCCGTTACCTCTTCCATCTGGTCAGCTCCCATCTTGTGATTGAGAACTACGTCACCATATACATTTATCCCTTCATCCTGAAGAGCCTTGACAGCTTCTATGTATTCCTTTTTAGTACCATACTTGGTTCTTACGGTACCCTTCTGGTTAAACTCTCCCAGATCATATAAGTCATATACACCGTAACCCACATCTGCTATACCTTCAGCACCTTTATAAGCTGGTGGCAGCCAGAGTGAGGTCACTCCGCTTTTACTGAGCTTACCTGCATCTTTTTTAAGTGTACTCCAGAGTGAAGGTTCAGTACTCTTCATATACCACTCAAAATATTGCATCATAAGTCCGTTATCCATTTCATAAGCCTCCTGAAATATTTTAACTATCTGTCATTTATCGGAACATATTCTACATTTTCAGCTACTGACATATATGCAGGTCTGATGATCTTATCCGTACATATGAGTTCCTCTATACGATGTGCAGACCAGCCTGCTATTCTTGCTATTGCAAAAAGCGGTGTAATGAATTCCTCAGGAATATTCAGCATGGAATATGCAAAACCGCTGTAAAAATCAATATTTGCGCTGACACCTTTATATATCTTTCTATGTTCAGATATAACCTGAGGTGCCAGTCTCTCAACAGCTTTATAGAGATGTGCCTCATTATCTCGTCCCTTATTCTCTGCCAGCTGTAGAGTATATTTTTTAAGTATCTCTGCTCTCGGATCGGAAAGCGAATAAACTGCGTGTCCCATTCCGTAGATCAGACCTGTTTTATCAAAGGCTTTCTTATTTACTATCTTTGTCAGATATGCAGCTATTTCATCATCATCATACCAGTCTGATACATTTGCCTTTATCTCATCGAACATTTTAATAACTTTGATATTTGTACCACCATGCTTAGGTCCTTTTAGAGAACAAAGTGATGCCGCAACCGATGAGTATGTATCAGTTCCTGAAGAAGTAACTACGTGGGTGGTAAATGTTGAATTGTTACCACCTCCATGTTCTGCATGGAGTACCAGAGCGATATCCAGAACAGCTGCCTCCATAGGATCAAATTTCTTATCCTGTCTTAGCATTCTGAGAAGATTTTCAGCAGTTGATAGACCCGGTTTCGGATTATGCAGATATAATCCTCTTCTCTGGATATAATGTCTGTAAGCCAGATACGAATAAGCTGCTATCATCGGAATAGTTGATATCATACTTATACTCTGTCTGAGTACATTTGGAATATCCAGATTATCTGCATGCTTGTCATAGGCGTTCAGCGCAAGGATTGCCTGTGCCATAGCATTCATTACATCCTTGTTTGGTGATTTAAGTATAACGTCCTCTACAAAATCCCCTGGAAGTTTTCTATTAAATCCGATAAGTTTATTGAAATGATCCAGTTCATTGGAATTTGGCAGAACTCCGAAGAGAAGCAGATAGACTGTTTCCTCAAATCCAAAACGATGATTATCTGTAAATCCTCTTACCAGATCATTTATATCTATACCACGATAATAAAGACGTCCTTCAACCGGAGTTACTACTCCATCCCTGTCCTCAGATCCGATAACTGTCGAAATCTCGGTAAGACCTGTCAGAACGCCTTTTCCACTTGGTTCTCTGAGTCCTCTTTTAACATGATATACATCATAGAGTTCCGCATCTATATGATTATGTTCAAGGCAGAGCTTAGAGAGCTTGTGTATCTCTCTGGCTGCTGCATTAGCTGTATATTCAGTCATATCTAAACTCCTGCAAATGCGCCATTATATGTAATAATAGAAAGAGTTTCTATACTAGCGCACATTTTGTCTGCCATACAGACTATTCGTGCTTCTCTGGTCAGAGGAACACGAGTAAGATTCAACGGGAACATATGGCAATGAATAACATATGCCGTTTCCTCATCAACATTAAAATCACGTATTGCATTCTTCACTGAAGCTTTTGCATGTGTATAGCCGTGGAGACCATGTCCGGCATGCTTCTCATGCCAGTCATACAGAAAATAGTCATGAAGAAGAGCACCTCTTACAACTGTTCTCATATCCACCTTGTGTCTGCTCCTTACTGCAAGCCATACGCTTATATAAGTCACGCAGAGCGAATGGGTATAGGTGGTTGTCGTACCGTGCTGAATGTAATTCTTTTCCATTTCGAACTTCTCGTCCTCGATAATGTCCGAACCATATTTAAGAATAATATCAATTATTTCCTGGTCATAGCCGACTTTAAACATGTTTTAGAATATCCCTTCGAAAACTGCAATACTGCTGATCAGTCAAAGTAAAACCTAACCTATTTATTATAACATACTATGAATATATGTGGCAAGCCACGCAGC
>CACZOE010000324.1 GCA_902782695.1 uncultured Lachnospiraceae bacterium
AAGACTTGCAGGTGACAAGGCAGATAAGTGGTTCCTTCGTCAGTCACCTCAGGTTCTGGGACTTCCATTTAAAGAAGATATCAGACGTGCAGACAGAGATAACACAATCGATGTATATATCAGCGATGATTATGATGATGTACTTCGTGATGGTGAGTGGCAGAAATACTTCACAGAGTGTCCTGCAGTATTCACCAGAGAAGAAAGAAAAGCATGGCTTGCTAAAAACACAGGCGTATCACTTGGATCTGATGCATTCTTCCCATTCGGTGACAATGTAGAAAGAGCACACAGAAGCGGTGTTGAATATATCGCTCAGCCAGGTGGTTCCATCAGAGATGATAACGTAATCGAAACCTGTAATAAATATGGAATCGTAATGAGCTTCACAGGCATCAGACTTTTCCATCACTAAGAGAAATCAAAAAAGTGTGTCGGAGGAATTCCTCTGACACACTTTTTTTAATTACTGCTGAGTTATAATAACTCCGTTTTCATCAGTAGTTATATCATCTATTGTCTCATTTATTGCAAGCTCACAAGTAGGTTTGAAGTAATACTCCTTACCTTCTATCATGAGCCTTCCAACAGCCGCTCTTCCATCAGATCTCAGATAATATCTCATACCTTCGTAATCGATCCACTTGTTGATCACTATGGTTCCGCTTGCTGATGCATAGTAAAGCCCTTCTGCTGTACTTATCCAGCCAAACTGAACTCTGCCTATGTCGTCCATGTAATACTTCTTACCATTTATTACATTCCAGCCTGTCAGAAGCTTTCCATCAGGTCCCAGATAATAAAGTCCTTCATCGCTGACCCACTGATTCTCAGCTCTTGAACCATCTTCATTTATATAATAGATTCCTGAAACGGTCTTAAGCCATCCGCTTATAAGATATCCATCAGAATCAAAGTAATATGTCTTATCACCTATGGTCATCCAGCAGCTGTATGGGAATGAACCATCACCCTTGTCATACCAGGTACCCAGAGCACTCTTCTGGAAGCCCTTTGTATGAGAGCTGTAAGAATCAATCGGCTTAGTTCTCGGTGTAACTATTTCTGAGAAATCTCTGTAACAGAAATTGATATCAACTGAGTTAACATCTATTCCCTTAAAGAGTAGCGTACTTCCTGACTGCCATATATCTCTGTTAATGGATGAATTATATGAGCCATCATATCTTGCAACCCATCTGTAAACTCCAGGAAGCTTTGAGAGGTCCAGGTAATGAAGTGCCCAGTTCTCATTCAGGTATACCATAGGAGTATATCCTGCAGCGCTGATCTCATCACAGAAAGCCTTAGCAATCCTGGTAACTTTTTCACGTCCCAGACGTGCCACGGAATTATCTTCCATGTCGATTGCAACAGGATAATTAACATTATAGCCTCTCAGCTGTCTGATAACCCACTTGGCATCCTTCTTGGATACTGCAGTTGATTTTGCTGTACTGTAGAAATATATTCCAGTCTTGATACCGGTAGCACTTGCCTTCATCATATTTGTCTGGAAATATGGGTCCAACTTACGTGTACTGTGTCCGATTCTGATAAATGTAAAATCAACACCCTGTCTCTTTATATCGCCCCAGTTAATATTTCCCTGAAACTGAGAAACATCTATTCCTTTTATGGAACCATTTTCATAGGAGCTGCACTCAGGAAGATATACTCCCATTGAGCTGAAGTACATGTACTTTCCGTCCACATACTGCCAGCCATACATTCTCATTCCCTTTCTCCATTGTCCCTTGGTTGCAGGGCTGAAATAGTATGTCTTTCCTTTAATGGTTTTCAGACCGGTGACCATATTTCCCTTCTTATTGAAGTAATACCATCTGCCATCTATGGCCATCCATTTCTTCTTTACTATTTTATTGTTGCCGTCCTCGTACTGCCAGTTATTACCCTTCTTCTTCCAGCCCGCAGCATCAGCTTTAAAGCCGGGAATAAGTGAAATAAAAAGGAGCAGCGCAAGTGAGACAATTAATCGCGAAAGAAACTCTTTCTTATTTTTTAACATAGATAAATCTATCTCCTAGCTATAAGTTTCATCATAAAGATTTACAAACACATAGTTTATTATACCACATCCCAGTAGTTTTCGATAGTGGCAAAATAGTCCTCTATTGTTTCTGGTCTTCTTATCTGTACTACAGATCCATCTTCACGAAGAAGAAGCTCAGCTGACCAGAGTCTTCCATTATAGTTATATCCCATAGAATGTCCATGAGCTCCTGCATCATGGATAACCAGATAATCTCCCTTATCTATCTTTGGAAGTTTTCTGTCTATAGCAAATTTATCATTATTCTCACAGAGAGAACCTGTTACGTCATATACATGATCTGCCGGAGCATCCTCTTTTCCAAGAACAGTAATATGATGATATGCACCATACATTGCTGGTCTCATAAGGTTTGCTGCGCAGGCATCAACTCCGATGTATTCCTTATAAATGTGTTTCTCGTGAATAGCCTTTGTAACCAGATGTCCGTAAGGTGCCAGCATGAATCTTCCCAGCTCTGTATAAATAGCTGTATCTCCCATTCCTGCAGGAACCAGAATCTCATCAAACTTTTTATGAACTCCTTCGCCGATAATACCTATATTGTTAGGCTCCTTATCAGGCTCATAAGGTACACCCACACCACCTGACAGGTTGATAAATGAGAGCTTAACTCCTGACTCCTTCTGAATCTTTACAGCCAGTTCAAAAAGTATTCCTGCCAATGTAGGATAGTACTCATTTGTAACTGTATTACTAGCAAGGAAGGAATGTATTCCCAGCTCTTCTACTCCAAGCTCATGAAGACGCTTATAAGCCTCGATTATCTGCTCCTCAGTCATTCCATACTTGGAATCTCCCGGAGTGTCCATAACCTGAAATCCTTCTCCGCTGGCTCCAAGTGTAAATACTCCACCCGGATTAAAACGGCAGGACATTCTTTTTGGCATTCTTCCATTTGATCCCGGATTCTTTATCTTAGCATCCTTAAGTGCTTCGTATACAAAATCCACATGTGTGATATCATCTAGATTTATAATTCCACCAAGCTCCGCACATTTTATAAACTCTTCAGCCGGAGTATCATTAGAAGAAAACATGATATCATTATCAACTATACCGCTCTTCTCAGACATAATAAGTTCAGCCAGGGAAGAACAGTCTGTTCCACAGCCTTCCTCATGAAGAATCTTCAGTATTGAAGGATTTGGAGTAGCCTTTACTGCAAAGTATTCCTTATAACCCTTGTTCCAGGAAAATGCTTTATAAAGAGCACGGGCATTCTCCCTTATTCCCTTTTCATCATAAATATGAAAAGGCGTGGGATACTTCTTAACTATCTCTTCGATCATTTCTTTTGTTACAAATGGTTTTTTCATAATTTTTCCCTTTAAACACTTTCTAATATAATCCTAAACTGGATATCTACAACAATCTCACATTTTACCATCATTTATCCATCGTGTCAAAATACAAACTAATATAACAAAGAAAGCCGCCTCACGGCGGCTTCCTCGTATGAAAAAATGTGGGGGAAGGTATAGAATCCTTCATTTGGAACATCTTTAATAT
>CACZOE010000325.1 GCA_902782695.1 uncultured Lachnospiraceae bacterium
ATTCCGGATCCTACATTTGCATCTGGTGCTTTAGGTCAGGGTGTTGGTGTAGAGCCTGAAGAGGGTGTTGTATATGCACCTATGGATGGAGAAATATCTTCGGTTGCTGACAGCAAGCATGCTATTGGAATAACCGGTGATAATGATCAGGAGCTGCTCATTCATGTTGGCGTTGATACAGTTGAGATGAAGGGAGACGGCTTCAATACACTTGTTGCAGAGGGTGACATGGTTAAGAAGGGACAGAAGATTATGGAATTCAGTCTTCAGAAGATTAAGGAGGCTGGACATCCTGATACGGTTGTTGTTCTGCTTACCAATAGTGATGATTATGAAGATGTAAAATTTGGAGATATTTAAAGATAATAAAACTGTTTGGTTGTGAAGCAGTTTAAAGTATTAATAAAAAAGGAGAAAATGTATTATGAAGGAATTTAAGTATGTTATCACAGATGAAGTAGGTATCCACGCACGTCCGGCAGGACTTCTTGTTCAGGAAGCTAAGAAGTTTTCCAGTACTATAATGATTATAAAGGGTGATAAGAGTGCTAAGGCTACATCTCTTATGAAACTCATGGGTATGGGAGTTGTAAAGGGTGATGAAGTTACGATTCAGGTAGAAGGCGATGATGAAGATGCAGCAGCTGCTGCAATCGAAGCCTTCATGAAAGCTAATTTCTAAAGTATTATGATCCCTTTTGGATTTACTTTGAATGTTAACACTTGATTGATCGATGTCGGAGTTTCCTCTATGGGGCAGCTCCGACATATGTGTATATTGAGGAGGTAAGCAGAGCATGATTATATATGATGGAAAAGCTGTATTTGAGGGTATTGCCATAGGCAAGATCAGTGTATATAAGAAACAGGAACAGCTGGTAAAAAGGATTAAGGTAGATGATCCGGAAGCAGAGAAGAAACGTTATGCAGATGCGAGAGAGACGGCAATTCAGCAGTTGAAGGTTCTCTATGAGAAGGCTGTAAAAGAAGTGGGAGAATCAGGAGCTGAGATATTCGAAGCTCATCAGCTGATGGTTGATGACGAGGATTATATTGAGTCAGTTGAAAATATAATTGAAACGGAAGAAGTAAATGCAGAGTATGCTGTAGCTCAGACCGGCGATAATTTCGCTAAGATGTTTTCTGAAATGGAAGAAGAATATTTCCGTGGAAGAGCAGCTGACATAAAGGATATAACTGAGCGTGTGTTAAATGCACTATCAGGTGCCGGAGCAGGTGGGATTGAGACTGATGAACCTGTTATAGTAGTAGCAGATGATCTGGCTCCATCGGAAACTGTGCAGATGGATAAGGATAAGATACTTTCCTTCGTAACAGTTCATGGATCAGCTAATTCGCATACATCTATTCTGGCTAAGACCATGAGTATACCTGCGATTATCGGATGCCCGATTCCTCTTTCTGATGAAGTGAATGGAAAACTGGCGGTAGTTGATGGGTATGAAGGAAAGGTCTATGTTGAACCGGATGAAGACGTTCTTGCAGATAAGAAGAAACTGCTTCTTCAGGAAGAAGAGAAGAAGAATCTGCTTGAAAGATTAAAGGGTAAAGAGAATATTACTCTAGACGGACAGAAGATCAATCTCTATGCCAATATTGGAAATACAAAGGACCTCGGGCTTGTGCTTGAGAATGATGCAGGTGGTATCGGACTCTTCAGATCAGAGTTTATTTACCTTGGATCGGATAATTATCCAACTGAGGATGAACAGTTCGCAATTTATAAGCAGGTTGCTCAGACTCTTGCCGGTAAGAAGGTTATAATTCGTACTCTGGATATTGGAGCAGACAAGCAGGCAGACTATTTCGAGCTTCCTAAGGAAGAGAATCCTGCTATGGGACTTCGCGCAATAAGAATATGTCTTACAAGACCGGAAGTATTTAAGACTCAGCTCAGAGCAATCCTTCGGGCGAGTGCATTTGGAAAGATATCCATTATGTTTCCGATGATCATATCTGTTGATGAAGTAAAGAAAATAAAGAAGATAGTTGAAGAGGTAAAGGCTTCGCTTGATGCAGATGGTTTAGCTTATGATAAGGATATTGAACTTGGTATCATGATAGAGACACCGGCGGCAGTAATCATTGCTGATGAACTTGCTGAAGAGGTTGATTTCTTCAGTGTAGGAACTAATGATCTTACACAGTATACCCTGGCAATAGACAGACAGAATCA